>SPDF01000104.1 GCA_004525055.1 Gemmatimonadales bacterium
ACCAGCTGCTCCGCATCAACGAGGAACTTGGCGAGGTGGCCCACTATCCGGGCCGGGATCTCTATCCGCTGTGAGCCGCGTCGCGATCGCCCGGATCGTCATCATCCTCTTGGCGGCGGTGTTCACGCTGCAGGGCGGGGAATATAGCGTCTGGAACTGGTGGGAGTTGCGGCGCGCGGAGACCCGGGAAACGACGGCAGTGGCCGAGTTGGAGGAGGCCGTGGACTCACTGGAGAAGGCGGCCGTCGCCATTGAGACTGATCCCAGGGTGCAGGAGCGGGTGGCCCGGGAGTTGTTCGGGATGATCCGGAACGGCGAGTTTCTCTTCAGGGTGTTGCCGCCCGCGGAACCTTGATATCCCGGGCGTGCGCGGCTAGGATTGCCGCCCAGACTTGGTTGTGTTGGCAGGGTAGCTCAGGTGGTTAGAGCACGGCACTCATAATGCCGGGGTCGCGGGTTCGAGTCCCGCCCCTGCTATGGTCGTTTCACTCCCCGACGTCTGCGCCTCGCGCTTCGCGTCGAGTCCCGCCCCTGGTATGCCCCCGAAAGGGGGCGTTTTCGTTGAGTGCCAGCGAATCCGGTCTTGGGAGGATAGAATATGAGATGCCTCCAGACCGGGATTCTCCAGAGCCGCACCAGGCCGCGTCCGAGCGGGGACTCGGCCACGCACTGGAGGCACTCATGGTCCGGTACCGCCGGATGATCCTGTCGGTCGGCTTCCGGCATGGCCTCGGCGAGTCAGATGTTGACGAGGTGCTGCAGGAGGTGCGGGTGCGGATTTGGAACATACACCGCGTCGCTGAGACGATTCAGAGCTTGGGCCCGTCATACGTGTACCAGACGGCGGCATCGGCATCGGTGGACATTCTTCGTCGGCGCCGTGCCGCCCGCACCGGAGTGGAGGCTGTGGCCGAGCTCACCCCCAATCTGGCCAGCGGGGATCGCGGACCGGCAGCGGCCCTTGAGGAGCGCGAGTTTGCCGACCGGATCTTCGCGGCCGTCGATCAGCTCCCCGACTCACGCCGGGCGGTGGTCCGGATGTACCTGGCCGGCTACGGCCGGCGCGAAATCGCCCACGCCTTGGCCTGCGCCGAAACAAAGGTCAGGAACCTGCTGCATCGGGGGCTGGTGGAACTGCGCGAACGACTGGTCCGGGAAGGGATCGGACCGTTGGAGGTACTGGAATGAACATGGACCAACTGCGGCGTCACTATCAGGCGGGGCTCGCCGTGCGGTCGGCCGCCAAGCCCGCGGTGACCGTCGAACAACTAGAGGCGCTCGCCTCGCATCGGCTGTCCGAAACCGAGGCGATGGCGTTGCTCGACCGCGTGATGGCGGACGATGGATTGCGCCGAGAATACGAACTGCTGCGTTCGGTTCACGAGGCGGGACGCGTGCCTTCACCCGCACGGCGCTGGATGCCGCTGGCCCTCGCAGCGAGTCTGTTGCTGGCGGTGAGCGCGACCTACCTCGTGCAGCGCGTCTGGCTCGGTGGGGAGGGCGAGATGCGAGGCCCCTCCGCCCAGGTGGCACTCGTCAGCCCGGCTGACCAGAGCGTGCTTCCGTTGCCTGTCACCCTCGCATGGCGGCCGGTCGCCGGCGCGGTCAGGTACCGCGTCGAGCTGCTCGACGGAATTGGTGAGCCTACGCTATCCGAGGAGACCACCGACACAACGTTTGTGGTCCCTTTTGGCGGCGTTGCTTCTGGGATGCCCTACCGGTGGTGGGTGGAGGTCATCTTCCCTTCCAGCTCGACTCGATCCGCGCCCCGGACCATCACCTTCTCGATTCCCTGACGTTCCCGGCAGCGGCTGCCCCATTTCGCCGCCGAATCCACAGGATCATACCAATCCCCGTACACGCCAGAAGCGCCAGGAGCGGCGCCCTCCGCCGCGAAGCCGGCGTGAGACCGGGTGAAGCTAGGGGGTCACCGACGACCATGAACGCCGCCCACACATGCGGCGGCTCCCCCCGGGACCGTGCGGCCCGCTGTGCGTCGGCCAGTGCGTACGCGACGGGTTGCGTGAGCAGCGCCGAGTAGAAGTCGCGCATGAACCGGGCGGTCGCCCGATCCTCCACATCCCACTGACTCGCCACCACGCTCCGTGCCCCGGCCGCAAGCAACGGCGCCGTGATTCCCTGGACTCCCTCCCCGGCCATGAGCTGTCCCCCGGCGGTGCGACAGGCCGAGAGGACGACCACCTCCGCCGAGAGACGCAGGCCGCCCAGCTCCGCCGCCGTCAGCATCCCGTCGGCGCCGTCGCCCGGCGCCAAGAGCACGTAGCTGCCAGCCGTCGAGCGCTCGTTCACCTCGGCGTGCGTCGCGAAGTGGATCAACCGCGCGTCCACCGCTGCGTCGCTGCTCAGGTCAGATTCCCGCGCTCGATCGCCGGTCAGGCGGGTGACACCAGTCACTTGCCTGGCGAGGTCCCGCACCTCGGCACGCGCACCCGGAAGGCGGCGCCGGGCCGTGTCGCCGATGGGGAGGGAACGATCCGTCGGAAGGGTCGGGTCTCCGAAGGCTAACACGGCGCCTTGCGCCACCTTCCGTTCCTTCCGGAGCTGGACGAACACGGAGGCGGAGGGCACCGACGCCAGTGCGAAACGCGCGCCGAGGCGTTCCCCGGCCCCGTTCATTGGAAGTAGGACGAATGGGACCCGATGCAGCAGGTCGTCCGGCACCAGCACGAGCAGGCGGATGGACGGCGGTAGCGCACTCACCCACGGCTGCACCAGGTTTGCGGCCAGCCGCTGTCGGAGTGAAGGCGGCATCGAGTCCTGGGTCTCCAGGAGTGTGCGCGCCCGGGCGATGTCACGGCGAAGTGGGTCGAGCGGAGCGAGCACGACCGCGAACAGGGTGTCGGCGGTGAGGACGAAGACGGTCGTCGGTTCGTTCCCGATACCGGTGACAAAGGTGACCAAGGCCGCGTCCGGCCCCAGCGCGGCGCGGACCGCCGGGATGGGCGCGAGGACGGCGCCAGGGCTCATCCTGTCCCGACTGTCATCAACACGAGCCGCCTGCAGTACGAGGAGTTGGTCATGGAGTGCCCGCGCCCGGCGCCGCTCGGCGAGCGCAAACGCGGTCGCTATGTCGCCCGCCTCCGCTACTGCCGCGATGACGGTCGCCACGCCGAGGTCGTGGTCGGGGTCATCCACGCTCGCCCCAAAGACCGCACGCCGCAGGGCATCCTCCCCGAGCGAGGCCCGCCAACCATCCAGCTCAACCATCGCCTGGCTCAGCTCCCGGCTGGCACCGGGCGCATCCCCCGTGATCGCGTACGCCTCGGCCAGGCGCGCTCGCGCGGCGTAGCGACGAGCGGGAACCGACGGGAGGTCGGCGAGGTAAGCCTTCAGCGCTGGAACAGCAGCCGCGGGACGCCCGCTCGCAATGTCGAGCCGGGCCTGCTGGTAGCGGGTCCCGAGTTGGGCATCCACCAGCCCGGCGCGACGGGCGGTCGCGCTGGCGGAATCGAGGTGAACGCGCGCGGCGCCAAAATCGCCGGCCGCCTCGGCCTGCCAGGCGAACTGAGTCCAGGCCAGGAGGGCCATGTAGGCGTTCCCGGAATTCCGGGCCCACGCCAGCCCGGCGCGAGTATTTCGTGCCGCCTCGACCGAGTCGCCGAGCTGACGCTGCAGGTGAGCCAGCGTGAGCAGGGCGGTGTGATGACCCCACAAATCTAGGTGGCCGTCGAACGCCGCCACGGCATGGGCCAGGTCGTCGCGCGCGCGCTCAAGGTCGCCGAACGTGGACGCGATCAGTCCGAGATTCAGGAACGACCAGCCCAGGATCGTTCGATCTTGCAGTCTGTTCCCGATGGCGGCAGCGGCGCGCAGGGCGACCTCGGCCTCTCCCAGCCGCGCCAGTTCCCGCAGCACATAGCCGTGCCACTGCAGGGCACTCCCGAGCACCCGCGGGGCGCCGGCGTTCCGCAGCAGGGCGACCGCCTCCGTCAGTGTGGTGTCGGCGGCAAAGAGTGTGGCCCGCTGGGCTTGGGCGACACCGAGGCTGGCAAGGCAGGTACCCGCCAGGGTAGTGAGGCCGGCTGCGCGCGCGAGGGCGGTCCCGCTCCGGGCATCCTGTTCCGCCGACTCATGGATGCCGAGGAAGGCCGAAGTGCGCGAGCGGGTGCAGATAAGGCGGGCGCGGCTCAGCGTGTCGGCTGGCGTCGTCGTCGAGTCGGCTTGGGCGATTCGTGCCAGGGCGCCCTTTGGGTTGCCGGTTCGGAGGTCGAGCTCGGCAAGGAGGGAGAGCGCCTGGGCGCGGGCGCGGGAGTCTTGCAACCGGCTCGCAGCGAGCGTTGCACGCTCAAGCCAGAGATGGGCAACCGGTGCGTCACCCGCGAGGATTGCCTGGGAGCCGAGGAGGAGGGCTGCCTGGAGGCTGATGGGGTCGCTGAGGGCAGAGTCGGCGCCGAGCGCCTGCTGGAGGAACGCCGGTGCTTCGGCTCGGCTGAGCATCCCGCCTGAACTTCCCGCCTGGAGGGCCGAGAGGCGGTCCCGAGTGTTCCGCGTGGCACGAGCCGAGGCGACCTCCCAGACCGAGTCGGCCTTCCCGCTGTAGAGGGCGTAGTCGGGCCGTCCGAGTCGCTGCACGAGCGAGTCGGGTTCGGCCGCCAGGGCGAGGACCAGCGGTATCAGGGCGAGAACTGTCATGGGCTATTGAGGGTTGGGACAAACTTGCACCGCGACGGGCAGGGGGGCAACCGGAAGGCTTCTGGGCCAGGGATGAGACAGTGGGGGGCGTGGGTCCGTTGAATGGGGGATTCCGCTATCCCCGCCGGATGAATGTGTCTGGCGCCCCCCTGCGCAGGAGGTCTACCATGAGCATCACGAAGTGGAGCACGACCGTTGGGATTGGTCTCGTATCGTGTACCGCGCTGCTCGCCTGCGGTGAGGAAGGGCCCGCCACCTTCGGTGCGGTGGCGAACGTGACGGTTCAGAGCACGTTGACGGGGGCCGGCAGCGGGAATGTGAATCCGCCAGCCGGGCTCGAGGTCGAGGGGTGCGCGGGACCGATTGTCGTCGGCCAGCAGTGTTTCGCGTTCTACGACGCCGGTGCGGGCGGGATCTTCGCGGTGACCGCGGAACCCGATGCCTTCAGTGCCTTTGGGGCCTGGGGAGCAGGGTGCGACAGTACCAGCGGAACTGCCTGCCACGTGAGCTTCGATGACACCCCAGCGACCATCGAAGTCAGTGTGCGATTCGACCCGGTCGACGCGGTGTGTACCGCCGTCAAGAGCGGCGTGCCAAACAGCATCGCCGGCACCGGCCCCAAGAACCCGATCCTGTTCGACCCCGCCTATGGAGCGCAGGCCCTCGCGAATCCCTCCTTCGAGTCAGTCGTCACGATTGGGACGATTGCTCAACTCTTGCCGGACGGATACGGCTACTGGCAGGGTGACAGGACATCCTCGGTGGTTGCCCAGCAGGGAATTCAGCCTGCCGATGGCGATAGCATGCTCCAATTCATCAACACCGGGATCGACCCGGGCAGTACCGGCACATCTGAAATCATCCAATTGGTGAAGCTCTCGCACCTGGAGGCGGACGTGGACTCCGGATGGGTCACCGCCACGTTAACTGCCTTGTTCAACCGCGTGGCTGGCTGCAGTGAAACGGACGCGTCGATGCTCATGGTGATCGCCGCCATGCCCGGCGATCCCGCCGAGTCGCAGGCACGCTGGGTGACGGGCCTGGCGGCAAATGTTGACGGCCCGGTCGCTGGAGGATGGCTGGCTCGGTTTCGAGCGGGAATTCTGGCCGACGGGGACCCGCTCACATGGGAACTCGCCTATCTGGCCGCGAGAGTACCCCCCGGCACGAAATACCTTGTGATTGACATCGGGGCGAGTGAAAACGTGAAGAACGACCTGGTATTCCCAGAACTCCATGGGCACTACGCGGATTCGGTCTCGGTTGTACTGACTCTGGCCCTGTAGGGCCGTCTCCATCACGCCTACTCCGGCATTCCCGTCTCCACGGGGGCGCCGGGGAGGCGGGTCCATTCCGCCATCGACCCATCGTACATAGTCGTCTCGTACCCGAGATACCGCGCCACGAAGTACAGAAAGCTCGCCTGCATCCCGGAGCGGCAGTAGGTCACGATCCGATCTCCCGAACGAATCCCCGCCGCGTGAAC
>SPDF01000421.1 GCA_004525055.1 Gemmatimonadales bacterium
CGCGTCTGGATTGGGCGCCTCCTCCTTTTGCTTGTAGTTCTCAACTTCGGCTTCTCCGCGTATGCCGCAGCCGTGTCCGATCGACCGTGGGTCAATTCGGCCGGGACGATGATGATCTCGGGGGCGCTCGTTCTTGGAGTCAGTGGGTCCGTATTGGTGGGAGACCGACACCCACGGCTGCGGTGGGCCCTGCTCATTGGCGCAGCGGCCCTCCTCGTTGGAAGTGCGGTGCTTCTCCGCCGCATCACGGGCAGGTAGCCGCAAACAGCTGGACGCACGGCCGATGTCAGCAATCGTCATTGGCGGTGTGCTTCACCACGACAGGGAGGCCCGATGTTCCCACCGGGACTGAAGGGGCCAGGGCAGGACGATTTCCGCGACGCCCCTCCCGCCGATCATCCACCGGCGGACTATCCGTCGCGGCTTCCATTTGTCAGCAACCAGGCCGTGTCCTACGCCGAGTCTGAGGACATGGCCGGCGGCATCTGGGCTGTCCTCCCGCCTGGGCAGAGCCCCCCGGAGAAATCCCAGCGCACTCCTCATCCAGCAGGCTTGCGAGGAGTGATAACTAGTGTGTTGGACGGCGTGGACATGGGCGTTGGCCTCTTCAATCCCGAGCCCACGACGAAGGCCCTGCTGGACGATCTGTTTGAGCGGATTCTCGCCGCAGCGTTGGAGGCAGAGTGGACGATCTGCGAGTCCGTATCGGCAACCTTCCCACCTGGAGGGCGCTACGCGACTCTCACGCGCGCGGGGGAGCGAATGCAGCTCACGGGGATTCTGACTCCTGTTGAGCCGGCCATCTGGGCGTACAGTTTCGCGGACTCATGATGCCGCGGCCGAGCCTCGCACTCGCGATCCTTTGTGGCCTCATCCCACTTCCGCTTGCCGCACAGGACACCCTGGTGCGGGCCACGATCGACAGCGGCGTTCTGGTCCGGATGCACCCGGCTGCGGGCATCGCCATTCGGGGCCGGCTCGTGAGGCCAGTCGATTCGGCGAGTACCGTGATTTATTTCTGCAGGTATCCATCGGCAGACTGCAGCGTGGAGCCGAGCTCTCCCTCGATTCAGGAAATCGGCATCGACTCCATTGTGCGGCTCGAGGTCCAGCGCGGAAGCAAGTGGGGGGTCGGGGCTGCGATTGGCGGGGTAATTTCGGGATTCCTGTTCACACGCGTGTACGGCTGGAGCTCGGGTGCCTTCTTCGTCGGGGCGCTCCCTGGTGCCATCATTGGTGGGCTCATCGGGAACGGCTCGCCCACCTGGGGGCCGGCCCCCTAGCAGGTTCGACAGGGGTTTGGTGGCCCGTTGCCGCACCCTCGCGACCGCCCGGAGCGATGTGCTAACTGCTCCGCTCCGCTCCATCCCCCCCGCGGGAACCCCCGATCGTTCTATATTCAAGGCCGGGAAGCGTCCTCGCTTCTGCGCCGAACAGCGACCGTGTGCGGATAACCTCTGACTTGGGCTTCCCATGTCCCGCTCCACCCACGATGTGATCATCATTGGCGCCGGCCCCGCCGGCCTCTGTGCCGGCATGTACGCCGGCCGCGGCATGCTCGACGCCGTGGTCCTCGAGCGGGGCATGCCCGGCGGGGAGCTCCTCAATACCGATCTGATCGAGGACTATCCCGGCTTCGCCACCGTGAAGGGCCACGAGCTGGCGCGCCTCATGGCGGAGCACGCCGAGAAGTTTGGCGCCAGGATCCTTCAGGAGAATGTCGAGACTGTCGCCCGCCGCGAGGACGGGATCTTCGAGGTGGTCTGCAGCACCGGCGCCACCTACGAGGCGCCGGCTGTCATCCTGACTGCGGGCGGCACCCCGACCAAGCTCGGCGTGCCCGGTGAGCTCGAGTACGCAGGGCAGGGGGTGTCCTACTGTGCGGTCTGCGATGGCGCCTTCTTCAAGGGCCAGACCATCGCCGTGATCGGCGGCGGTGACGCCGCCGTCGAAGAGGCAGCCTACCTGACCCGGTACGCCGAGAAGGTGTACGTGGTCCACCGGCGCGAGGAGTTCCG
>SPDF01000149.1 GCA_004525055.1 Gemmatimonadales bacterium
GATCAGGATCGGTGTGGTGATGCCGCGGTCTCGCAGGGTGCGAACGATTTCCAGCCCGGTCATCCCGGGAAGCCGGAGGTCGAGGACCAGGAGATCGTACAGCCCCCCCGACGCAAGCCGAAGCGCCTCGAGGCCGTCGTCCACCAGGTCTACATGGTTCTGATGCTCTTCGAGCCCGCGCTTGACGTAGGGACCGACGGTCGGATCGTCTTCGACGACGAGGATCTTCATGGGAGCGCCGGGAGGCAGACACGGAACGTCGCGCCGAACCCCGGCTGGCTCTCCACCTCAAGCCGGCCCCGGTGGTCCTCGACAATTCCGTAGCAGATGGACAGGCCGAGCCCCGTGCCCCGCCCCTGGGTCTTGGTCGTATAGAAGGGTTCAAAGATCTTGGTCTGTTCCGCGCGGGGAATCCCCACCCCCGCGTCCTGCACCTCGATGACGACCTCGCTGCCGCGATGCCCCCCCATGCCGCTGCGCACCGTCAGGTGGCCGTTGCCTGCCTCCATCGCGTCAAGGGCGTTGAGCATCAGCGACATCAGGACCTGGACCAGCTGCTCAGAGTTGGCAAGCACCTGCGGCAGGCCGTCGCCAAGTTCGCGCTGGACGGTGAGCTTTTTGAACCGGGTGTGGTGCTTGAGGAGAAAGAAAGTGTCCTCGATGACCGTGTTGACGGTCACCGGACTCTTCAGCATCCCCTTGGGTCGGCTGAAGTCGAGCAGGCCATCGACGATATTGGTACACCGATCGACCTCCTTGTCGATGATGTCGATGTACTCCCGGAACGTCCCCTGCGCCGTCACCTCCACTGCGTCGAGCCGCCCCTCCAGGGCGGCGGCACAGGCGCCGATCGTCGCAAGCGGATTGTTGATTTCGTGCATGATGCCGGCAGCGAGCTGGCCGACCGCCGCCAGCTTTTCGTTCTGCATGATGCGGCGATGGATCTGGTACCACTCGGTGACGTCTTCACCGATCGTGATCACGTGGGATATCTGGTCACCGCTGAGGCGCATCGGAATCTTGCTGATCCGGTAGAAGCGGCCGCCGGCGGGGTCCTCGACCTCGATGTCCATTTGCGACATCTGTCCCGACTCGAAGATCTGGTCAAACTCTTCCTTCAGCTGCGCTGCCGATTGCCGGGTGAGTACGTCAAAGACCGGCCGACCGACGACCTCGTCACGATGAACGCCTTGCGTGCCCGTCTCCCGCTTCCGGTTCCAGATTTGGATGCGGTATTCTCGATCCACGACATACAGGCCGACCGGGAGGCAGTCGATGACCAGGCCAGTGAACCGACGCTGCTCCTCGATCTGGCGCGCCCGGACCGCGACCTCGAAGGCGAGGTCCTCGGAGAGCTCATTCAGCGCGACGTGGGGAGCCAGCAGGTCCGCCACGATGGCGGCAGCGAGTCGACCGGAACCCGGGCCGATCCCCTCGAGCACCAGCATACCAACCCTGGCCCCGTCGTGTTCCAGCGGGAGACAGAGCCCCGCCGCGTCCGCCGGCGGGAGGGCCTCGAGGGTCGGCAGCGCAAATGGCGGCTCGGCGGGAGCGGGAGAGACGAACGGCGAGAAGGCGACGCCACTCGGCTGGCGCACCCAGATTGTTACGGAGGAAGCAGGCACGCCGCGACGCAGGAGATCGGCCACCCGGCCGATGGCGTCCTTGGAATCGCTCCCGTTGAGGAGCCGGGCGACCGCGCCGACGAGCTCAAGCGCGGCCGAAGCAGCTGTGGTCGTTTCGATCACCTTCCCCCCATCAACGGCATCTCCCGCACACCACCACCCAGACTCACCATGGAAATAGAACCGGAGGAGTGCGGCGGCGCCAATCGACTCTCGCCAGGCTCAGGGCCGCAGGCGCGTGGGGGAGCCGTGATACTCGACGGTCCACCCGGCAGCGTCTCGCCGGAGTACAAACAGCGTCCTCCGCTCACCCTGCGGCTCGTTCGAGGGAGGCGACGTGACGACCCAGGCCGACGCAAGGTCGCGATCCTGCCGAATGTCAGCTCGTAATACCTGCGCCCACGGCTCCGCCTTGGCGGGCCAGGCAGCGACGGCGGAGCGGATGGCGGCCTCGTCCGCCGGCACCCCCGGTGGCGGGTGCGACTCGAGCCGGCATCCCACGGTGAGGAGAAGCGCCATCGCCAGCGTCAGATGGATTGGGGATCGCATGCGATTGCGGCTCACGGAATAGAGAAACTCAGGAATGCCACTCGAGCGCATGGGCACCGTCGGCCTCAAACCCCACCCGGCCACCGCGGAGCTCCACATCATCAACCTGCACGGCGGACTCCGCCGCTGTCCCTCGCAGGTGGAACTCGACGTGGATTCGCGGACCATGCACGCGCTCGACGCGCGCCGCCACCTGGCCGAAGCGACGCCGGAGACCGACGGTAAGCACCGTCCGCCCAATGCGGAGGCGCTCAATCGACATCGCATCCCAATCCGGTGGAAACCACGGGGCGATCTGGACAGCCCCTTCCAATGCATTCGGTCGAACGCCCCAGAGCCCTTCGACGGCGAGACTCGCCACCGCGGCGGGAAGATCCCAACCTGACCCGCCCCGCAGGAATTCTCCCACCAGCCGGCGCCACTCGTCGAGGCCCTCTTCCAACAACCCCTCTTCATAATCCGCGAGACCCGATGGTCCTGCGGGAAACGTAGCGGAGCCGGCCGCCGACCGCGCAGTGCCGGCTGCGGCCGCCAGCTCCTCGGCGGTCTCCGAATGGCCGAGCGACTCCGCCAGGGGCTGGAGCGCCTCGAGCGCAGAGGCCCACGCCGCCGCCGCGGGCGGATCAGCGCTCCACGGCTGGGTGGCCAGACCGAGTTCGAACGCCCGTCGAATCGCCGACCACCGCTGGGCCAGGAAATCGAGCTCGCCTGTCCATCCGGCGTATTTCGCGGCGAGCAGCAGGTAGAGCGGGATCGCAGGGGTGACTCCGAACCGGGCGATGCCGCTGGTCGAACACTCCTCGACGATCCGGCCATCCACATCCTGGGTGAGCGACAGAAACTTCAGCGTGTCGCGGGGCCCACCGCGATCGCCCGCGGCCAGTTGGGCCATGGCGCGGAGACATCCGTCCGGACCGGCGTACCACGCCCCGCCCGGTCGATCGGCGCGCGGCGAGGCGAGGGCCAGACCGCGGCCGACGCCCGGCGTGCCGGTCAACGCGCCATCCATCGCCGCCTTGGCCCGTTCGAAGGCCTCCATCAGCCGTGGTTCCGGCGTCTCGATCGAGGTGGCGTAGGTCGCCAGTTCCCGCTCGTGATCCCCGCGCTGCTTTCGCAGGCCGGCGAATCCCCGACGCGCCAGCACTTGACGGGAGCGCTCAAGGTCGCCGAGATCGGCGGCGCCGGTGAACCGGATGCGGCACCGTCCCGTGCCACAGACCGAGAATCGCACGGCAGGCCCAGCGGTCGGCGCCGCCTCGAGTGTGGCGCCATCAACATCGATGATCAGATGGAATGGATCACCAACAGCGCGAAGCGCCGCGTGGTGGCCACCGGGGGACACGGCCAGTTCGAGATCGCCGCCACCGCCCGCGGGGTCCGGCCAGGCGCGCCGGAGGTCAGCGGTCCACTCGATGCGGACCGCCGACTCCGCAGCGGCGGCTACCTCCCAATACACCACCGGGTGCTCCAGCGCCGCCATCCATCGTTCCGTGACAGGAATGTCTCCGGCCACCGACCGCCGGACCACTTCGCTGGGCGTGACCACGGCGGTTGCATCGACTGGGGCTGCCCCCCCCACAAACACCGTGGCGTCGCGAACGATCGAGTACGGATGGATCCACACCTGCCGGAGGCCTTGGCCATCGCCGCCTTCGAGCGATGCGCGGCGTCCGGTCAGGCGCCAGCTCTCCAAAGTCCCCACCGGGAGCTCGGTGACGAGCGAGGAGGCGGCGTCCGACCAATCTCCGGCGTGTCCCGGAAGCTCCGGGACAGGAACCAGGTCCTGCCGCAGCACTCGCGTGGCCGGTGCCGGCCAGCAGGGTGCGGCCAGTGGGCGATCCCGGTGGGGAATGCCAAGGCCAACCAGGGCGTTGCGGAGGAGGGTTCGGAGCTGTGGCGCGTGTGTCTGTTGGGCAGCATCGGGGTAGATCCCGCTGCCGATGCAGAGGATTCCGCCTTCCCCGACGGCGTACTCCCAGGCGACGATGCGTGCCGGAGTCAGCGACTGATCGACCTGTTCCACGGCCACGATCCCCGCCGATGCAGGCCGGCTGTCGAGGTGAACCGCCCATCGATAGTGCGCCCCGGCGCGTGGGCTCCACGTGCAGACACCGCGCTGCAGCTCCGCGAAGAGGGGATGGGGGCCAAAGCCGGCCAAGCCGCGCGGCGCGATCCCAGCGGAGTCCGCATCCCAGAGCGTGTCCCGGATTTCATCGGGGGAAACGGTCTCGACCCCAAGCGCGACGGCCACCGGCGTCGCACTGAGGGTCGCCAGGAGTCGGCCACCGGCGTTGAGCCATGGAAGGATGTGGGGGGAGGCGACTGATACATCGTGGAGCCAGAGGCAATCGGTGTCCTGCCACCGTACATCGTCGAGCGCCGTCGTGACGCGGGAGGTGATTCCCGGCAGGCTGGTGAGGAGCTCCTTGAGCTCGTCAACCGCAGCGTCCCGGGTCAGAATCACGACCCGCCGCATCGATGGTCCCAGGTTCTGGCTACTTCCCGTACCGGGCCGCAACGACATCCCAGTTGACCACATTCCACCACGCGGCCATGTAGTCCGGGCGCCGGTTCTGGTACTTCAGGTAGTACGCGTGTTCCCAGACGTCACAGCCGAGGAGCGGTGTCCGGCCCGCGGAGAGGGGGGAATCCTGGTTTGGAGTGCTCTCGACCACGAGCTTGCCGGCCTTGTCCGTCGAGAGCCAGGCCCACCCGGAGCCGAAACGGGTGGCACCCGCCTTGGCGAACTGCTCCTGGAACGTGGCGAAGGCGCCGAAGGTGTCATTCATGGCCGCGCCGAGCGCGCCACCCGGTTCCTTCGCGCCGCCCGGCGTCATCATTTCCCAGAAGATGGTGTGGTTGTAGTGACCGCCCCCGTTGTTGCGGACCGCCATCCGGATGCCTTCCGGCACCATTTCGAGATCGGCGAGAATCGCCTCAATCGTCTTGCCACTGAGTCCGGCATCCGTGCTGAGCGCCGCGTTCAGATTCTTCACGTAGGCGGCGTGGTGCTTGTCGTGGTGAATCCGCATCGTGGCTTCGTCGAGGTGGGGCTCCAGCGCAGCGTA
>SPDF01000008.1 GCA_004525055.1 Gemmatimonadales bacterium
CGACATCGCCGAAGGCCAGGCGTTCGGGTTCACGGGCACGCCCGCCTTCCTGATCAACGGCGTGTCACTCGAGGGCGCTCACCCCGTCAACAACTTCGTTCCAATCATCAACCGGCACTTGGCCGCCGCGCGCTAGAGCAGTCCCAGCTCCGTCGCGGTGGTCAGCACCGCGACTGCGTGGCCGCGTTTCGCCAGCGCGGCACTCCCGCCCTGCTCACGGTCTACGACGGCCAGCACGCCGAGCACTTTGCCTCCCGCTTCTTGCACCGCCGCAATCGCCTGGATGGCGGAGCCACCCGAGGTGATCACATCCTCCACCACGACGACCCCAGCGCCCGCGCGGAAGTTGCCCTCCACCCGGCGCTTGGTCCCGTGGCCCTTCGCCTCCTTGCGGACGCTGAAGGCGTCGAGCACCGGCGGTGCCTCCCGGCTCGCCAGCGCGACCGCGTAGGCGACCGGATCTGCGCCCATGGTGAGCCCCCCCACTGACGTAGGCGCCCACCCGCGCGCGCGCAGGGCGGCGACGCCGAGTCGTCCGATGAGGTAGAGCCCCTCGGCGGACATGGTGGTCGGGCGGGCGTCGATGTAGTAGGTAGAGTGGGCGCCGGAGGCGAGCGTGAAGTCGCCGTGGCGGATAGAGCGATCGTGGAGGAGCTGCAGGAGTGCCGCGTGCTCGTCCACCGTCACTCCTTGCCGAACAGCCCGGAGAGAAACCCCTTCTTCTTTTCCGGCTCGGAGCGGGCTGCGGCGCAGAATCGCGTGGCGAACTCCATGATCGTGGCAGGGCGCCTCGAGAGGTCACGTTCCAGGCCGGCCATCAGTGCCGCCTCGAGGCCGGGGCTGAACTTGGCGGCCTTGGCCACCTCACTCAGCGGACGGGGTGTCTGGGTCAGGAGCTGCTGGAAGAGCTCCCGCGGCGACTTGCCCGGGAAGGGGAGTTCGCCCGTCAGCAGGTAGTAGGAAATGGTGGCCAGGCTGTAGACGTCCGCCTGCTCGCCCACCAGTTCACCGGAGAGGGCCTCCGGGGCCACGTACTGCAGCGTCCCCACGAAAAAGCCGGCGCGGGTGAGCCGCTCCTCCTGGGGGAGTTCCGCGTCACGGGCAATCCCGAAGTCCAGCAGCTTGGCGGTCTGTGTCGCGGGATCGTACATGATGTTGGCGGGCTTCAGGTCGCGATGGATAATTCCTGCGCGGTGGGCGGCCGTCAGTGCCGCGCCGACCTGCTCGACAATCTGGGCCACCAGCAAGGGCGCCAGCGGGCCGGACCGGGCAGCGAAGAGCTCGAGGGCCTCGCCTTCCGCCCACTCCAGCGCCAGGAAGTAGGCGCCGGATTCCTCGCCGTACTCCCAGGTCCGGACGACGTTCGGGTGCACCACGCGCACGCCGAATTCAGCCTCGCGCAGGAAGCGCTTGACCGCGATGGGGTCCTGCCCGAGCCGTGGGCGGAGCACCTTGATAGCCGTGGGGCCGCGCTCCGGGTGCTCGGCCTTGTAGACCAGGGCCGTGCCACCTTCGCCGACATGCTTTATTAGGCGGTGGCCAGCTACCGTGCGGCCAATGAGTTCGTCTGGCGTCATGAGAGTGAGGGAAGGTACTCGCCGCCGGCGAGACCGGCAAGCAGTGGGCTGGCCCGCGCTTGACCGTGCTTTAGCGCAGGGGATACCCTTCGCCTACGCTGCACGCCCTGATTTTCCGCCAGATCTCGAAGGGGGCCTCGTGCTCCGGTTCCGACACAGTCTCCTCCTGCTCCTGTCGCTCACGGCGTGCAGCTCGTGGCAGCGCGTGGGGCACGATACCACGCCCACCCCCGAAGAGACGCTCACCAGCCTCTTCGACATGCCCGCTGTGTACCGAGGAATGGGGCGCCTGGCAGCGGGGTCCCCGCTCCCCTTCGTCGGCACGATGGTGGTGGCGGCGGGACCCGGCGATTCCGTGAAGGCGATTCTCGGCCTCTCGATCGAGAACCGCGCGCTCTCGTTCCGAAAGGAAGGTTCAGGCTTCCTGGCGCAGTACCGGGTCGAGATGTACCTCGAGTCGCCCGACGCCCCGCCGATTCGTTTCGCGCGAGATCAGGATATCCGTGTCGCCGAGTTTGCGGAGACGATGCGTGCCGACGAGAGCGTGCTGTTCCAGCAGCTCTTTCACCTGAAGAGCGGCGCGTATCGCGTCACCGTTTCCGTCCGTGATCCCCTCTCCGGACGACAGGCTCAGGCCGAAGCCAACTTCGTGGCCCCGGACTTTCAGGCGGCGTCGTTCAGCGCACCGATCCTCGCCTACCAGGTCACTGGGCGACGCAGCCGGGATCAGGACCTCGCGGTCGTGCTGAGCCCCCGCGGCACCGTCAGCTACGGCGGCGACACCCTGCTGGCGCTCGTCGAGGGCTACAACTTTTCGACGCCGACCGCCATCCCATTCCAGATCGTCGACGATCTGGATAGCGTCATCACCCGAGACACCCTGCGATTCACCGGGGCCCGCGAGGTCGAGTCGCAGGTGATTCGCATCGTCCCCGACAACCAACCGCTCGGCGAGCTGCGCATTCGAGTCGGCAAGGACTCGGCGGTCCGGCAGACCAGCGCCCTGGTTTCCTTCTCCGGCGCGTGGATTCTGACCAACTACTCCGATATGGTCGACCTGCTGCGCTATTTCGGGCACGAGGACCAGATCAAGCAGCTCAAGAAGGCGCCCGCCGACGAGCGTCCGCGTCTCTGGCAAGAATTCTACAAGAACACCGACCCGGTGCCGGCTACGCCGGAAAACGAGGCGCTCGAGCAGTACTTCGGCCGCATGGCGATCGCCAACCAACGGTTTACCGACGAAGAAGTCCCCGGCTGGCGCACCGACCGCGGCATGGTCTTCATCACCCTCGGCGATCCGGAGGAGATCTACAACGCCAGCTCGACGCCGCAGGGCCGGATCATCCGGTGGACCTACACGCAGCTGCGCCTCGAAGTCGTCTTCGAGGACACGGCAAACGTCAGCCGATTTCGGCTGACCTCGGATTCGCGTTCCGCCTACAACCGGGTCCTGTCGCGGGTGCGCCGGGCAGAGTCGTGACCGTACCCGGCCCCATCGGGGAGGTGCCACGGCTCTTCCTCATCGACGGCTTCGCCCTGATCTATCGCGCCTTCTTCGCGATGATCTCCCGGCCCCTGCGCACCGCCAAGGGCGAGAACACCTCCGCCGCCTGGGGCGTGGCCAATTTCCTTGCCCGACTCCTCGACACACACCAGCCCTCCTATGTGGTGTGGGTGCATGACGCCGGGAACTCCTTCCGCAACGACACGTATCCCGAGTACAAGTCCACGAGGGAAAAGCTCGACGATGAGTTGCAGGCCGACTTCGACACGGCGGTCGTGCGCATCACCCAGCTGCTCGCCGCCTGGCATGTGCCGCTCGTGGCCGTCGAGGGATACGAGGCGGACGATGTCATCGGCACGCTCGCGGTGCAGGCCGCCGCGCAGGGTCTCCAGGTGGTGATCGTTTCGGGGGACAAGGACTTCTACCAGCTGATCGGCCCCCGTGTCGCGCTCCTCAACCCGGGCCGGGGCGGCCCCGGGGCGGTCGAGGAGGTGTATGTCGACGAATCCAACGCCGCCGCCCGTCTCGGTGTGCCCCCCGGACAGGTCACCGACTACCTCGCGATGGTCGGCGACAGCTCCGACAACGTGCCGGGCGTCAAGGGCATCGGCGACAAGGGGGCCCGCAAGCTTCTCGCGGAATACGGGGACCTCGAGACAATTCTCGCACACGCGGCGGACGTCTCGGGCAAGCGCGCCCGCGAGGCCTTGCAGGAGCATGCCGACCTCGCCCGCCTCTCCCGCGAATTGGTGACCATCCAGAAGGACGTGCCGACCTCCTTCGACGCGGTGACGATGGCGCGTCAGGAACCGGATCGTGAGGCGCTCGCGCGCGTGCTCGCCGAACTGGAGTTCTATGGGTTGGCGAGGAGACTGGGGCTCGCCGAAGGCGAGGCGGGGAAGGCGGGAGGCGGGGAAGCTGAGGCGGGCGACACCTCCCCACTTCCCCGCTTCCCCGGCGATACCCTCGTTGTCACGGTAATCGATGACAGCAGCGCCCTCCCCGCCCTTGCGGCGCGGCTGCGACAGGCGCCGCTCCTGGCACTCGATACCGAGACCTCCTCGCTCGAGCCGCATGACGCGGAGTTGATCGGCCTTTCACTCGCGGCGAGTGCGACCGAAGTCTGGTACCTCCCGTTCACCCACCGGCCCCGGCCAGGCGACCTCGCGGCGCCCGCTCCCGTCCGCAATCTCCCGCCCATCACCGATGCCGCCTGCGCGCCGATCGCCGAATTGCTCCGCGACACCGCCGTGCCGAAGGCCGGCCAGAACATCAAATACGACTGGCAGGTGCTCCGCCGCGCCGGCGTCGAACTGGGCGGCGTGACCTACGACTCGATGCTCGCCAGTTTCGTCCTTGATCCCGGCCGCCGCTCCCATGCCATCGACGCGTTGAGCCTCGAGCATCTCGGCCGCGGGATGCGGAGCTATACCGATCTCACCGGAAAGGGGGCGGCGCAGATTCCCTTCGCGGAGGTCCCGGTGGTGGAGGCCGCGGCGTACTGCGGCGCCGACAGCGCCACCGTGGTGGCGCTGCACGAGTTTTTCGCGCCGCAGTTGAAGGAAATGGCGCTGGCTCCTCTCCTGGACGACCTGGAAATGCCGCTGGTGGAGGTGCTGGTGGACATGGAGTGGGCGGGGATCGGCATCGACCACGCGCTCTTCGAACGGCTCTCGCGCGACATGGCGGTCGAGTTGGCACGGCTCGAGGCCGAGATTCACACGGCGGCAGGCACGACCTTCAACCTCAATTCACCGAAACAGCTGGGACAGGTGCTCTTCGAGCAACACCAGCTGCCGGTGTTGAAGAAGACACGCACCGGCCCTTCCACTGACGCCGACGTACTGGACCAGCTGGCCGCGATGGGGCACGAGATTCCCCGACTGATCCTCGAGTACCGGGAACTGCAGAAGCTGCGCTCGACCTACGTCGAGGTCCTCCCGGCACGCGTCAACGCCACGACGGGCCGCATTCACACCAGCTTCAACCAGACGGGCGCGGCCACCGGCCGCCTCAGTTCGTCGGACCCCAACCTCCAGAACATCCCGGTGCGCACCCCGCGTGGCGAGGAGATTCGCGCAGGGTTCATCCCCGCACCAGGGTGCCTCTTCCTCGCGGCGGATTATTCGCAAATTGAACTCCGGTTGATGGCGCACCTGTCCGGGGACCCCGCCTTTACCACCGCCTTTCGCCAGGGTGACGACATCCATCGGCAGACGGCAGCCATCATCTTTGGCGTCCCGCTCGCAGAGGTGACGTCCGAGATGCGCGCCCGTGCCAAGACGATCAACTTTGGCACCATCTACGGGCAGGGACCGTTTGCGCTCTCGAAACAGCTGGGGATTTCGCAGGAGGAGGCGAAGGAGTTCATCGCGCAGTACTTCGAGCGCTTCGCCGGCGTCCGGACTTTTCTCGACCGGCAGGTGGAGATCGCGCGCGAGCAGGGGTACGTGGAGACGCTCCTTGGCCGTCGTCGCTATATCACCGACATTCGCGACAAGAACTTCAACGTGCGGGCCTTCGCGGAGCGCACCGCGCAGAACACCCCCTTGCAAGGCTCGGCCGCCGACCTGATCAAGGTGGCTATGCGACGGATCCACGACGCCCTGCGTGAGGGGGGCTACCGCACACGCATGCTCCTGCAGGTGCACGATGAACTGGTGTTCGAGGCGCCGAAAGACGAGGTCGAGCGGGTGCGGCCACTGGTGAAGGGGCTGATGGAGGGGGCGGCCACGCTCTCCGTGCCGCTGCTCGTGGATGTAGGGGTGGGCAAGAACTGGCTCGAGGCGAAGCGGTAGACCTCAGGCCTCAGTCCTCGGTCGTTGGCTCCCGCCTCACTCCCGGCCACCAGTTCCAGCGCCCGGCGATGTGCATGAAGGCCGGCACCAGCACCATGCGGATCAGGGTGGCGTCGAGCAGCACCGCCACGGCCAGGCCGAAGCCGAGAAACTGCACCATCAGCACACGCGCGAAGGCGAACGCGCCGAACACGAAGATCATGATGAGCGCGGCCGAGGTGATGACCGACGCCGTGGCGGACAGGCCCTCCATCGTCGCCTCGTCGTTCTTGCCCGTGCGGTCGTACGCCTCCTTGATCCGGCTCAGGAGAAAGACCTCGTAGTCCATGCTGAGGCCGAAGACGATCGCGAAGACCATGACCGGTACCACGACGTAGATCGCCGAGGTCGGGCCGTCCAGCCCGAACAACCCCGCCCCCCAGCCATACTGGAAGACCAACACGCTGAGCCCGAACGTGGCGCTCACCGAGAGGCTGTTCATCACGATCGCCTTGATCGGGACCAGTACCGAGCGGAATGCGATGGCCAACATGATCGCTGTCACGCCGAGGACCACGCCGATCAGCATCGGAAAGATGTCCAGCAGGTCGTCCTGGAAATCGGTGGCCGCCGCGGTGTACCCGCCGACAATGATCGTCGCGCCCTTGAGCCCGCGAATCGGCTCCTGGCCAATGACTCGGATATCCCGCACCAAATCCATCGAGGTGGTCAGGCTGGTCGTGTCGGCCGGGAAGACGTCCACCAGCGCAATGCGTTGGTCGGTCCCGAGGTAGGCGTCGAGAAAGTCCCCCATCTCGGCGCGTGCCGCCGGCAGGTCGCTGTAGAGGACGGAATATTCCAGGAGGGACGCGCCGCGGCGGGCGGTCATCAGGCTGGTGACCCGACCGACGCGCGGATCCGCCGCCAGCGAATCGGTGAGATTGCGGAGGCCGCGGAGGCGAGTCGCGGTGGTGATCGTCTCGCCCTCCGGTAGCTCCACGAGCACACGAATCGGCAGCAGCACGCCGGATGCCCCCATCGCCGTGAGTGTCTCCGCCCCCCGGCCCGCCTCCGTGGCGCTTGGCCACCAGTGCCGCGAGGGGAGGCCGATCTTGAGGAGGAAGACCGGCGCGGTCAGGAGGGCGATGGCGAGTCCACCCAGTGTGAGCGCGCGGTAGGGGTGACGGCCCAAGGAGCGCGCCCACCGTTCCCAGATTGTCGGAGCGTGGTACCAGGCGAGTCGTTTCGCCAGCCAGCGCGGTTCGTCGATCGCGCGTCCGAGAACGGCGAGCAGCGCCGGGAGGAGTGTGACCGAGAGCGTCACGGCCACGGCCACGACAACCAGCCCGCTCAACCCGATGCTCCGGGTCTCCACCATCGGCGGAATAAGGAGGGCCGCGAAGCCGACCAGGACCGTCAACCCCGAGGTAATGACGGCGGAGCCCGCCGTGATGAGCGTCCGGCGCGCCGCCTCGTGGCGTCGGAGGCCCCGTTTCAGTTCCTCACGGAACCGGGTCACGATAAGCAGCGAATAGTCGATCCCGACGCCCAGCCCGATCATCGTCGTCAAATTCAACACGAAGACCGACATCGGGGTGAAGAGGGCGATGACGCCGATGAGGGCCAGCGCCACGAAGATGGCCAGGATGCCGACCGCGACCGGGAGCAACGCCGCGACCAGCGCGCCGAATGCCAGCACGAGCACGATCAGCGTGAGCGGGAGGACGCGGACCTCGCTTCGCTTGCTGTCTTCCGCACTCACGGTGCGAATGTCGAGGTCGAGCGCGGCGCGGCCCGTCACGATGACCCGGTAGTCCGCGGCATCGGGGAACGTGGTCATCGCGCGGCGGATGGCCGTGCGGGCGGGGATTACATACTCGCCGGCGTCCGCGCCCAGGACACTCAGCGCCGCCAGGATGAGGGTGGTCCTGCCGTCCTTGCTGATGAAGAGCGAGTCGTGGAGGGTCGGGAAGGAAAGAATGGACCGGACGTAGGGTTCACGGCGCAGCACCGCGATGAGTGAATCGAGCACCGCCGCAGGACCGGGTCGGTCGATCGGGCTCGGCGCTTCGAGCGTGATGGCAAAGAACTCGCCGATGGAGCGGCTGAACCGGCCCTGGAGGAGCCGGTCGGCGCGCACCGCCTCGGTTTCCCGCGTGCTGCCGCCCCGGACATCAAGGCGCGCCGGCGTATGTCGCGCCTGGATCACCGCCACGGTTCCGATGACCACCCAGATTCCGATGACCGCCCATCGGTACTTGATGACGGCTCGCGCTAACAACTTCATGAACACTCGGTGGTCTTCTCCTCGTCAGCGGGGCCGTGGGAGGGGGCCCGACTCAGCCAATGTTAGGGGCGGCGTGCCCCGCCCGCTACCGGGTGTGGCGGTGATTCCGTCCACCAGCCCATATTCCACTCTCATGCAACGACTTCTGACCCTGATGCTGACGGCGCTCGTCATTCTGCTGTTCGTCGGCACCGCCCGCCGGTATCGGGCCGCTCGAGCGCATCAGTCCCTCGCCGCGGCAAACGCGCCTGCCGTCGATTCGGCGCCGGGCCTCGTCCCTGACAGCGCTCGGTTCGCCGCGCGGGCGCTGCTGGCCCGCGACGCCGGACAAACATACCTCGATTCCATGCTGTCGAGCACCGATTCCCTGGTCCGGCGGTGGCCGGACCGGGGTGGCCGCCCGCTCCGCGTCGCCATTCTCGAGGGGGGGTCCCCCGACTATGGCGCGCGAATGGCTGATCACATCCGCGAAGCCGCCTCTCGCTGGCAGGCGGCGGATGTCGGGCTCTGGTTCTCCTTCACCGGCGACAGCGCCGATGCAGACATCGTGGTCCGATGGCGCGAGACGTTTGGCCTCGGGAACCGGGCCGGCGAGACCGACCTGCGCTGGTCGAACGGAGGGCCGGTGGTGCACGCCTATGTGTCGCTCGCCACCAGGAATGGCGGTGATTCCCTGTTCACCGAGGAAGCGCTGCTCGGAGCCGCCGTGCATGAGCTCGGGCACGCCTTCGGATTGCCCCACTCCCCGGACAGCGCCGACGTGATGTACCCCGTGACACGGGTGACGGTGCCCTCGATGCGGGACCGCGCCACCGCCCGGCTGCTCTATTCCCTTCCTCCTGGTTCGCTTCGAACACCTCGGCCGCGGTAGCCGCTCGATGCCCGACCGTCCGCTGGTCCTCTATGATGGCCGCTGCGGCTTCTGCCGCGACTGGTCGCGCCGACTCGCCCACTGGGACGGACGGGACCGGCTGCGGCAGGTTCCCTATCAGGAGCGCCACGAGATTGCCGGCATCCCGGTCTTGAACGACGCCGAGCTGGACGAGGCGCTCCACGTTGTCTTGCCGGACGGACGCGTGGAACGTGGCGCTCGCGCTGTCATTGCGCTCCTCCCCTGGCTGCGCGGTGGGCGGGCACTGGCGTGGTTCGCGGCGATCCCAGGTGTGACGGGGTTCGCCGACACAGCCTATCGATGGATCGCGCGGCGCCGGCACGGCCTCCGCTCAGGCGGCGATGGCTGTGAGTTGCGTTGACGCGCCAAGGCCCCACGCGATAGCTTGCGGGCAAGGAGGTGGACCATGCCGACTGTCGATCTGGTGCGGAAGGCGCTGAAAGGCGTGAAGGACCCTGAACTGGGGCTCAACGTCGTGGATATCGGTCTCATTTACGACATCACGGTCTCGGAGGCGGGGGACGTGCACATCACGATGAGCCTGACCTCGCCGGGGTGCCCCTCGGGGCCGGAGATCATGGGCGACGTCCAATCAGTGGTGGCCGACCTCGACGGCGTGAACAGCGTCGAGGTGGAGTTGGTGTGGGAGCCGTACTGGACGCCGGAACGGATGGACCCGCGGGTGCGCGCCTTCCTCGGCTAGTCGTCAGTCGCCGGCCGGCGCCGCAGGTGGCTCCGGCACGGCGGCGAGGAGTTCCTCTCCGAATTCTTGCCGCTGCCAGCGCCGCATGGATGGAATCGCCTCGAGGGCCTCAAGGGTTGTCGGCGCCTGTCGCGCGATTTCCTCCAATGTGCCGTTCGGGCAGGCTACCCCTGGCGCAAGGTCGAGCCGATTCGCGATGAGGTTGCGCGCGGCCTTCAGTCGGTCGAAACGGGCATCGGCCGCGGGGTCTGGAGCGCGGCGCGGTGGGCGTGGCAGCCGGGGGAGGTCCCGCTCCGGGATCGACATCGCCTGCTCGATCGCGTCCAGGATCTCCGCGCCCCGCCGAGCGATCGTCTCCGGACCGACACCCTTCACCCGCTGCAACTCCTCCATGGACCGGGGCGGCTGTCGGGACATCGTGAACAACGGCTCGTTGTTCAGGATCCGGAACGAAGCACGGTCGAGTCGGCGGGCAGTATCCTCACGCCAGTCATAGAGGGCTCGCAGCAAGGCCAGCTCCCTGCCCCTCAGCGCCTTGGCGCCCTTGAGGCGAAGGTAGGACGACTCACCGGGCTCGACCGCCGCCCAGGCCACCCCTTCCAGCAACCCAAACTCCTCCTCGACCCAGGAGAGACGGCCTCGCGCCTCGAGCTGCCCGCGGAGTTCATCCCGGAGCCCAGCGAGGTAGTGGGTATCGGTCGCGGCGTACGCCAGCATCTCGTCGGACAACGGCCGGGCCGACCAGTCGGCGCGTTGGTATTTCTTGTTGAGCGTGACGCCGAAATACTTCTGGAGCAGGGCGGCGAGGCCGATGCCCGGTTCGTTGAGGAATTGAGCCGCAATTCTGGTGTCGAAGAGACGGGCGGCGCGAATCCCATACTGACGTTCGAGCAGGCGCAGGTCATAATCGGCATCGTGGAAGACGACTTCGATGCGCGGATCCGCCAGCAATGCGGCGAAGCGGTCGAGGCGATCCACGGCGAGCGGATCGACGACCGCGGTGCGGTTGCGCGAGGAGATCTGGAGGAGGTAGACCCGGTCTTCATAGCGGTGGAAGCTGGCCGCCTCGGTGTCGATCGCGAGCAAGGGCTCGTCGGCGAGGGAATCGAGGAGGCGGTCGAACGCCACCTGATCGGCAATGACCTCGATATCGAGGGGCGAGCCGGACGCGTCCGGGCGGGGCGTGGTGTTGGATGAAGCAGGCATGCCGAATAGTGCCGCTACCGGCGAATAGCCGCAACTGCACTGTTTTTACACATAGCGTCACGTATCTGTCATTATACTGTCGGGTCAGTGTACGTCGAAGGCACCTGACTTATCTCCCTGCCCCGTCTAGATTTCCGCGTTGCACCGTCACCCCTTCCCATACCGCACGCTCTTCGGAGTTACAATGTCTCGACGCTTTACCGCCGCCGCCCTCCGCTCACTCGCCCGGACCACAGCGGCCCTGACATTGGTCGCTGCTTGCCGCGACAACCCGGCGAACGTTCCCACCGCCGACACCGGCCCGCTTGTCGCCGACTCCGCCGGTCTCCTCGTCGTCAACACCGCCGCCCCGGCGTGGGGAACGGCGCAACTGTGGACCGTGGCGGACGAGCCGACGCTTGACCTCGGCGAACCGGAGCAGCCCTTCGTGGGAGTGGCTCCCGTCGTCCGGCTGAGCGACGGTCGCATTGCGGTGGCCGATGGTTCCCAGCAGTCGATCCGGTACTTCACTCCGACCGGAACGCTGCTGATGACGATTGGTGGCCGAGGTGCGGAGGAGGGTCAGTTCCACGCCCTCGGCTGGATTGGTCGGGGAGCGGCCGACACCCTCTTGGCGTACGACTTCGTTGCTCGCCGGCTGACGCTCTTCGATGGCAAGGGGAAGTTCGTTCGCAACGCGCCGCTGGTGCCCGCCGATCCGGAGGCCTTGGCCGAGCCGGTGGCCACCTTCCAGGACGGCTCGGTCCTCTTCCGGCTCACCCACTCGCTCAACCCGTTTCCCGGCAAGGTGGGGCAGGTCGTTCGCGACTCGGCCGCCTATATGCGTTTCAATAGCGAGGGCGCGCCCACCGTCGCCCTCGGCCGGTTCCCGCAGAGCGAGGCCTTCGGCGTTCAAGTCCATGCCGACGGGCCCCCTTCCCCGTTCCCGATACCTATGGGGCTGGTGACCGTGGCCGCCCTTCGCGCCGACACGATGTTGATTGGGACGGGGGCCAGTTTCGAAGTGGCCGCGATCGGCCCGGAGGGTGAAGCGGTGGCGTTGATTCAGGCGGCCATCGAGCGCGAGAGCGTCACCCCCGAGGACTCCAAGGCCTTCACCGCGGCCGCCATCACACGACTGAAGGCCGGCGTCAGGACGCTCAACACGACGCTCGACAGCAGCCTGGTCCGAGCACTCGAGAAGGCGCCATTCCCGAAGCAAAAGCCCGCATTCGGGCGGATGCTTGTGGATGGCACCGGCGCACTCTGGCTCTCGGCGCCGCTCAATCCCCCGGCCTCCGCATCCACCTGGACGGTCTTCGCACCCGATGGAACCTGGCTCGGGACCGTCACCACACCCGAAGGGCTGCGTGTGGACGAGATCGGCATGGACTACGTCCTCGGCATGTATCGTCAGCAGCACGGAGAGGAGCGAGTTCGGGTCTATCCCCTCGTGCGCGGTACGGCCAACTGATTCATTCTCGCTTGGCGACCAACTCGAGGCCGGCGGCGATCTCCTCGAAGGCCTTGGCGAGCGTCTTGTAGAACTCGACGTCCGGCGCCGGTGTGCCCCCGAGGGTGGCATCGAGCTGGATTTTGCGGGCAAGCCGGGCCGCGTGGCGGATGTAGTCGGTGGTCGGGGGCATCGGCGACTCCCGGTTGGGGGTGGGAAGGCTTCGCGGTGTGACGAACGTTGCGAAGGAGAATAGGCGACTTCGACACGTACGGACATCTGAACCAGGCCTCGGTCCTGGCCCGCCTCCAGTCGTCTGCCCCACCCCGCAGGGTGAAACCTTTTGGCCGTCTCAGGCGTCTTAGTATGTGAGGCGCCGGTTCGGTTGGTATCACGCCGGCCTCCGACGCTTCTGTAATCCTTCCAACCTTCGGCTCCGGGACCGCGGCCAAGCAGTACGGTTCCGGGGCCGCCTCGCGTGTATACCCCAGTATTCCGCGGAGTCGCCCGCACTCACGCCCTTGCCGACTGCCACCCGTCGGGGGACCTTTGGGTTGGTACCAAACGAAAACGGCGCCACCCAGCAGGTGGCGCCGCATCGTTCGTCCGGTGGCTTGGTTACCGGTCGGGTCTGCCCGGCGGATTGTCACCTTCGAAGACTTCTACGTTCTTCGAGATGAACGCCGTGTACTGGGGCGGCACATCCTCTTCTGGAAAGATCGCCGTCACCGGGCACTCCGGTTCGCAGGCGCCACAGTCGATGCACTCGTCCGCGTTGATGTAGAGTTGGTCTTCGCCTTCGTAGATGCAATCCACCGGGCAGACGTCTACACACGCCCGATCCTTGACACCAATGCAGGGTTCCGTGATCACGTACGTCATCGTGCCAGCCGCTCCCTCGGGAAGATGGACAACCGCACAGGGGGTGCGGCGAATCCTGCGGCAAGTATTGCGGACTTCCTTCCCGCGGCGCAAGGGGTGGGCCGTCGCGACCTTCGTCGCCATGGCGGTCGCCACGACCCCGATGGCCGCGCAGGCCCCTGCCTGCAGCGACGGCCGGACGGCGCTCGTCCTCTCCGGCGGCGGTGCCAAGGGGCTCGCCCACCTCGGGGTCATCACCGCGCTCGATAGCCTCGGCGTGCGGCCCGATTATGTCGTTGGCACCAGCATGGGTGCGATTGTCGGAGCGCTCTATGCGGGAGGCGCCACGGCGCGCGAGGCCGACTCGCTCGCGACCATCTTCAGTCCGACGGCGCTCTTCAGTTCTTCTGCCCCGTCCGGCCCGATCGCGTGGATGCCGTTCTCGCCACTGCTCACCTGGGCGGTGGGGAAGAAGGGGTTCACGCTCCAGAGTCCGTCCATCAACGAGGCGGACGCCAACTCCTTGATTTCGGCCCTGCTGCTGCAGCCGAACCTCCTGGCCAGTGGCGATTTCGACCGGCTGCCGATTCCGTTCCGCGCCGTGGCCACCGACCTCGCCACGCGCGACACCGTGGTGCTCTCCTCCGGCGACCTGGCCCAGGCGGTCCGGGCCAGTATGTCGGTCCCCCTCGTCTTTGCACCCGAGCGGATCGACGGACGGCTCCTCGTCGATGGGGGGCTGTCCGCCAACGTTCCGATCGCGATTGCGCGCGCCCTTCCGGGCGTGACCAGGGTGATCGTCTCCGACGTCAGCTCGGGGTTGCTCACGGAAGACGGCCTCGAGGCTGGCCCACTTGCCGTCGCTGATCAGCTGGCCGGCTTTCTCTTTGTCCAGCCGCCAGATTCTCTGGGTCGCGACGACGTCTACATCCGGGTGGACCTGAAGCAATTCAAGAACCTCGACTTCGCCCCGGCGACGATGGCATCAATCCAGCGGCGCGGACGGCTCGCTGCCGACTCGGCGCTTGCCGCCGCCGCCTGTCTTCCGTTGGGGCCGGCGCCCTCCGGTGTCCTCCCTCGGAGTGTGGCCAGCTTCGACCTGTCCGCCGGCGCGCCGACGGATGCCGCCCTCCTCCAGCGCTACCTCGGACTCTATCCGGGATCGCCGATCGATATGGCGGCCCTCGCCCGGCAGGTCAATGCGGTCAGTGGGTTGGGTGCGTTTACCGCACTCTGGTTGCATCCCACGACGGCTTCTCGCGATCGGGTGTCGTTCCAGGCCACCGTCGAGCCGGCGCCGCCGAAGCTCGCGGGGGTGACGGTGGCGTACGATCGCGACCTCGGCGCCCGGGCCGGCATGATGTATCTCGATCGAAGACTCATCGGCCAGCCGCTTGAATTCAGCGCGATGCTCGGCGTCGGCACGCTCACCAACGACATCACGCTCGGCTTTCGCCGGTACTTTGGTGCCGGACGCACCTGGGTCGCACCCGCGCTGACGGTGCATCTCGAGAACCAGGCGATCAACCTCTACACCGACGATGGCATTGACGCAGGGCGCACCGACACGAGACAGGGCGTCCTTTTCGCAGGGGTGGAGCAGGGATTCTCGGCCGGGTGGGTGCTGGGCGTCGGCTTCGACGGGCGGAGCTGGAACGGCGGTGACGTCCCCCTGGGGAGCACCGACTCCACCACCGATGGCTCGAGTGCCGGCGTACGGGTCTTCGCCCGGCGGCCGCACGGCGCGTGGAAGACGAAGGCCTCACTGGTCTGGTCCGAGTCGTATCAGCGTGCAGCCCTCACGACCTCCTACACGTTCACGTTCGGGAAGATATCGCTGACGCCACTCGCCCGGCTCGGTTGGGGTGCCGACCTGCCCTTGCAGGACCAGTTCCCGCTCGGCGGTGCGGCAGGGTTTCCGGGGTTGTCCGTCCATCAACTCCGCGGTGATCGGGAGCTCTTCGGCGGCCTCGAACTGTCGCACCCGATTCGCGGCTCGGTGCGGTGGGAGGTTCTGGGGGCAGTGGGGCGGAGCGCCAACGGCGGCGATCTCTTCACCGACACCGATTGGCTGGGCGGCATTCGAGCGGGGATTGGCGTGGAGACGCCGATCGGAGACGTCCAGGCCGCGTACGGCATCACGACCACCAGCACCGACAATATCTTCGTGCGAATCGGGCGCTGGTTCTAGAACGACTCAGATCAGCCCGGTAAGGGGCGTGGCGTAACCGGCGTGGCGCGGTTCCGGGTCTCCGTAGCGACCCTCCGCAGCGTGAAGCCGGTTCCACTCTTCGCGCAGACAGAAGGGGTCGAGTCCGTGGGGCCGGTCCACCGACAGCACTCCGTCGAGATGATCGATCTCGTGCTGCAGCAGTTCCGCGCGGTCTCCCGCCAGGTCCACCTCGTGCGTCTCACCCTTGAGATCCTGATACTGCACCCGGATCCGGTAGGCGCGTGACACCTGCACCATCAGGCTCGGGAACGAGAAGCAGTCGTCCCAGACCGTGAAGTCCTCGGTGCTGATGTCGATAATCTCCGGATTGATGAGCGGCCACGGCTTGTCCATCTCCACATAGACCATTCGGACAGGGGCGCCGATCTGGGGCGCCGCGATGGCCCGGCCACTCCCGAATCGGGACTGCCAGTCGCGGAGGGTTTCGCGCATGTCGTCGAGGATCACCCGTACCGCCGTGGAACGCGGCTTGGTGATCGGTTCGCAGCGGGTACGGAGGATCGGGTCGCCGAGGAGACGTATGCGGTGGATGGTCATGGCCTAAGATTGCATTCCAGGTGGGTGGAAACAAGAGAGGCGGCTCCGCATTTTTGGTGGTAGCATCTACAACTCCTATTATTCATACCACTATCTGCAGGGGGTTGAGCCCGTCCTTTCGCGAGCGCAGGACCTGGAGCCCCGCTTTCGCGGGGGTGCCGGGCCGGCGAGGTTCCAGTTCTTCTTCCATAATTCCCTGTGATGCCTGTGTTTACGAATTCACACCAATAATGCCACGTAAACTTGACAATCCCGACATTTGCTCGTAGAATTCCCCCATATGGCGATACCGATTGCCCATCTCCGCGCCTCCGCCGCCCTGCCGGTCGGCTATAAGGGACCCCGAGCCTCCATTCTCGTGGAGCTCAAGCTCGTCCCGGGTGTGACCGCCAAGGAACTCTCCGGGCGGCTCGGCCTCTCCCTGAACGCGATCCGGCATCACCTCAAGGAGCTCGAGGTCGACGGGTTGCTGGAGCACGAGCGCGAGCAGCGCGGCGTCGGTGCGCCGGTGTTCGCCTATCGGCTTTCGCCCGCAGGCGAGCAGGTGTTCCCGCGGCGCTACGAGTCGGCGCTGACCGATGTGCTCGAGACCCTGGTCGAGCGGGAGGGCCGCGAGGCCGTCGTCGGCGCACTCGAGGCGCGGTATGCCGCACTCCTCAAACGGCTTCCCGCCGACCTCGCGGAGCTCCCCGCCGAACGGAGGCTTAGCGCCGTCACCCGGCTGCTTAACGAAGATGGCTTCATGCCGGGGTGGGAGGGATCGTCGGAGGGAGGCACGCTCACCGAGCACAATTGTGCCATTCGTGCCGTGGCCGAGCGGTTTCCGGAAATCTGTGCCGCGGAAGAGCGATTCCTGAGCGCGGCCCTCGGGGCCTCGGTGGATCTGCGGGCCCACGTGCTCGACGGCTGTTCCGCCTGCGAATACCAAGTGTTGTTCACGCCGCCGGTGTCCATCGGCACCAGCCGCTCCCAGGGAGTCAGCGCATGACCTCACCCGTCGAATCCTACGTCCAGCAGGAGTACAAGTACGGCTTCGTGACCGATATCGAAGCCGATACCGTCCCACGCGGACTGAACGAAGACACCATCCGGATGATTTCCGCCAAGAAGCAGGAGCCGGCCTTCCTGCTTGAGTGGCGGCTCGCCGCCTATCGGCGCTGGCTCGACATGACGGAACCGCACTGGCCCAACGTGCAGTATCCGCCGATCGACTACCAGGACATCATCTACTACTCGGCGCCCAAGCAGGTGAAACCGCTCGGGTCGCTCGACGAGGTTGATCCCGAATTGCTGGCCACCTACGAGAAGCTCGGCATCTCTCTCTCTGAGCAGAAGCGGCTTTCTGGTGTGGCGGTTGATGCCATCTTCGACAGCGTCTCGGTGGCCACCACTTTCAAGGCGAAGCTGGCGGAGTCCGGCGTCATCTTCTGTTCCTTCTCCGAGGCGGTCAAGGAGCATCCGGAACTGATCAAGAAATACCTGGGTACCGTGGTGCCGGCCGGCGACAATTTCTTTGCCGCGCTCAACGCCGCCGTCTTCACCGACGGGTCGTTCGTGTACATCCCCAAGGGCGTCAAGTGCCCGATGGAGTTGTCCACCTATTTCCGGATCAACGCCGCCGACACCGGGCAATTCGAGCGCACCCTCATCGTGGCGGAAGAAGGCGCCACCGTGAGTTATCTCGAGGGCTGCACCGCGCCCAAGCGCGATACCAACCAGCTGCATGCCGCGGTGGTGGAACTGGTGGCGCTCGAAGGGGCCACCATCAAGTACAGCACGGTGCAGAACTGGTACGCGGGCGACAGCGAGGGCGTGGGCGGCATCTACAACTTCGTGACCAAGCGCGGCAAGTGCGCCGGTGCGCGGTCACGTATCACCTGGACCCAGGTGGAAAC
>SPDF01000256.1 GCA_004525055.1 Gemmatimonadales bacterium
GAAATCCGTTTCGCACGAACAGGAGGATTCCCATGAACGCCCTCGAACTCATGACACCCGACCCCACTGTCGTGGCTGCCGACGATACCATCTCTCATGCTGCGCGACTGATGAGGACCATGGATGTCGGGATGCTACCCGTCGTGGACGACTCCGAGCATCTGCGCATTGTCGGGGTGCTGACCGACCGCGACATCGTGGTGCGCTGCCTGGCGGAAGGCCACCGGATCGACTGCAAGGTCCGGGATCATATGACCACCGATCCCCTCGTGACGGTCGGCGTCTTTACCGCACTTCGCGACATCGCGAACCAGATGGAGCGCTACAAGGTCCGCCGGCTGCCCGTGGTGAATCGGGAGATGACGGTGCACGGGATCGTCACCCAGGCCGATCTGGCCCGGCAGGTAGGGCCCGATGACCCGGAACTCATCGAGGAAGTCCTCGAGAAGATTTCGACACCGGGACAGTTGCTGGCGTAGACCGGGCGGCGTTGCTGCCGGGAGGCATCCCATGTTGACGCGCTTCCATGACCGCCGTGAGGCGGGTCGCCACCTCGCCACCGCCCTCCGACCGCTGGTGGCGGGAGAACCGTTGCAGGTACTCGCGCTGCCAAGGGGCGGTGTGCCGGTGGGCTATGAAGTCGCCTTGGCTCTCGGTGCGCCGCTCGACGTGTTCCTCGTCCGCAAGCTCGGCCTCCCCGGCCAGGAAGAACTCGCGATGGGCGCCATCGCGGAGGGTGGCGTGCAGGTGCTCAACCGCGACGTGATCGAACCGCTCCGCATTCCCCACCGGGTCATCGAGCAGGTCGCCGCGTCGGAGCAGGCGGAATTGGCCCGCCGCCAGCGACTCTATCGCGGCGATGCCGCACCAGCGGACCTCCGCGGGCGGACCGTGCTGGTGGTGGACGACGGTCTGGCGACCGGCTCCACGATGGCGGCGGCCGTCGCGGGGATCCGCGCACAGGACCCCGCTCGGATCGTGGTCGCAGTGCCGGTGGCCTCGCGTGAAGCCATGGCAGCGCTGCGGGAGGTGGCGGACGAGTGCGTCTCGGCGCTCACGCCGGCCGCCTTCGGCGGCGTCGGACAGTGGTACGAGGACTTTCGGCAGACCAGCGACGACGAGGTGCGGGCGTTGCTGGAGGCGGCACGCCACCACGCCCTCGCGTCAAGGGCATCCTAGCGCCGGGTGCCCGCGGAGGATCCATGTCCGTACTCACTTCCCTCGACCCGTTGCAGGCGGTCCGCGAGAGTATTCACGCCCTGACCGGTGCATCCACCGACTTCGATCCGCTTCTTGCCCAGGTGGGCCAGGCCAGATACGTCCTCATCGGTGAGGCGTCGCACGGGACCCACGAGTTCTATCGCATCCGCGCGGCAATCACCAAGCGGCTGATTGCCGAAAAGGGCTTCACGGCCCTGGCCGTGGAGGCCGACTGGCCCGACGCCCACCGGGTGCACCGCTATGTGACCGGGACGGGTGACGATCCCGACGCGGTCGACGCGCTGGGGGGATTCGTGCGCTTCCCCCAGTGGATGTGGCGGAATGCCGACGTCCTCGATTTCGTCGGCTGGCTCCGGGCGCACAACGACGGGCTCCCGGCGAGCGCGCCGCGGGTCGGCTTCTACGGGCTCGACCTGTACAGCTTGCACACGTCGATCGACGCCGTGCTCCGCTACCTCCGCGTCGTGGACCCGGAGGGCGCCCGACGGGCGGCGGAGCGCTATGCCTGCTTCGACGCGTTCGGGCAGGACCTGCAGGCGTACGGCCATGCCACCACCCTGGGCCTCACCCCGACCTGCGAACGAGAAGTCATCGCGCAGTTGCTGGAGCTGCGCCGGTCGGCCGCCGAGTACGCCCGCCGCGATCACCGCGTGACGCCTGACGATCTCTTCTTTGCCGAGCAGAACGCCCGCCTGGTCGCGAACGCCGAGCAATATTACCGCGCCATGTTCCAGTCGAATGCGTCGTCGTGGAACCTCCGTGATCGACACATGGCCGACACCCTGGGCGCCCTGGTGGCGCACCTCCGGACCCAAATGCCCACCCCAAAAGTGGTGGTCTGGGCCCATAACTCCCATGTCGGGGATGCGCGGGCCACCGAACGTCATCGGGCTGGTGAGCTGAACCTCGGTCAACTCATTCGGGAACGAGCCGGAGCGTCGACCCGACTGGTGGGGTTCAGCACGTACCAAGGCACCGTGACCGCCGCGGCCAACTGGGATGAGCCGGCCGAGCGGAAGCGGGTCCGTCCCGCGCTTCCACGGAGCTATGAGGCGCTTTTCCACGGGTTCGGCACCCCCAACTTCCTGGTCGCGCCAGGACTTCCGGGTGCGCGCGAAGCGCTCGAGCCGCCCCGGCTGCAGCGCGCCATCGGCGTCATCTACCGACCCCAGACGGAACGCCAAAGCCACTATTACCATGTGACGCTCCCCGCGCAGTTTGACACAGTCCTGCACTACGATGTGACCCGGGCGGTCGAACCGCTAGAGCGCACCGGGTTGTGGGAGCGAGGCCAGGCGCCCGAGACCTTCCCGAGCGGCCTGTGACCCCTTGAGCGGGGAGGATGACCATGCCCCATACAACGGAAACCGGACACCAGCTTCGCGAGATCCAAGTCCCCGTGCCCGGGGGGATCATTGCAGGCGATCTCGCCCTCCCCGAAGCAGCCCGGGGAATCGTGATTTTCGCCCATGGGAGCGGCAGCAGCCGGCTGAGCCGCCGCAACCGGTGGGTGGCCCGACAGCTCGAGGCCCTGAACCTGGCCACCCTCCTCCTTGACCTGTTGACCCCCGACGAGGAGGCGGTGGACGCGAGGACCGCGGCGCTGCGCTTCGACATCCCGTTCCTCGCCCGTCGCCTGGTCCACGTGACGGACCTGGTCCGGGACGATGTGGTCGGACCGGGGCTCCCGCTGGGGTACTTCGGTGCAAGCACGGGGGCCGCGGCGGCCCTGATCGCGGCCGCCGAGCAGCCGGCCGCGATTCGCGCGGTGGTCTCGCGCGGGGGGCGGCCCGACCTGGCGGAACTGGCGCTTCGGCAAGTGCGGGCACCAACCCTCCTCATCGTAGGCGGCGCGGACCGCGAGGTACTGGCGCTCAACCAGGCAGCCCTGGCGCAGTTGACCTGCCCCAAGGACTTGCGGGTAGTCCCGCGGGCAACGCACCTCTTCGAGGAAGCAGGCGCGCTGGAGGAAGTTGCCCGGCTGGCCGGGGAGTGGTTCACCCGCTACCTGGCCTGACTGGCCCGGCTGCCGGAGGCTTGCACTCGCCCTGATGGGGCGTAGGTTAGCCTAAGCGCGGTGCCCCCGTGTCTCTCTGCCGGCTTCTTGTGAAGAGGAGGATCGCATGCGTCGACTTGCCTTGGTCTTGAGCTCGGTCCTGTTTGCGGCCTGCGCCAAATCAGAGGCGC
>SPDF01000320.1 GCA_004525055.1 Gemmatimonadales bacterium
ATCTTCTTCTGGAGCAGGAAGATGGCGTACAACAGGCCTTCCGGCCTCGGCGGACACCCAGGCACGTACACGTCCACGGGGATGATCGTGTCGATCCCCTGCACCATCGCGTAGTTGTCGAAGATGCCGCCGGAGGAGGCGCAGGCCCCCATCGAAATGGACCACTTGGGCTGCGGCATCTGGTCCCAGACGCGCCGGATGACCGGGGCAAGCTTGAACGGGAGGCGACCGGCACAGATCAGGACGTCGGCCTGCCGGGGGGTATACCCCTGCCGCTCCATCCCGAATCGAGAGATGTCGTACCGGCTCGCGGCGGTCGCCATGAACTCGATGGCGCAGCACGCGGTTCCGAACGGCATCGGCCAGAGGGACCGGGTCCGGGACCAGTTGACCAGGTCGGAGAGGCGTGCCATCACCCAGTTGGGCGACTCCCCACTCAGCTCGGCGACCTGTGGGCCTCCGTCGGGCACGATCAATCCCATTGCAGCGCTCCCCGCTTCCATACGTAGAGATATCCGATGGCGAGGATGAAGACGAATACCAGCATCTCGACCAGGAGGAAGAGCCGGTCGGCGACCATCTGCTGGAAGGCCACCGCCCACGGCATCATGAAGACTGTTTCAATGTCGAAGAGGATGAACAGCATCGCGACGAGGTAGAACTTGACCGAAAATCGTTCCCGGGCGTCGCCGAGGACGGGCATGCCGGATTCGTAGGGCGACTGCTTGACCGGCGTCTTGTGGCGGGTCCCGATCAGGAGGCCAAGGCCGTGGGAAAGTCCCAGCATGGCGACCGCCGTGATCACGACGATGGCCAGCATGAACAGGATCGGAATGTAGGGCGTGAGGTTCAGAACGCACCATCCGGACAAGGGCTGGGCCGAAGCGCGACACAAAGTTAACAGAGGCCAGACCGAGGTCAACCCAACTCCTGACCCGAGGCGCACCTAGGCGTTGCGGTGAGAGCCCGGCGCCGAGTACCTTTCCCGGCGATTTCTCCCACCCTCAGGCAAGGCTTGTCATGTCCATCAAGTCCGACCGCTGGATTCGCCGGATGGCCCAGGAACACGCGATGATCGAACCGTTCGAGGACCGACAGGTCCGGCAGATGGACGCCCAGGGTCGGGCCGTCATCAGTTATGGTGTGTCCTCCTACGGCTACGACATGCGGGTGGCTCCCGAATTCAAGATCTTCACCAATGCGCTCTCCGCCATCGTCGATCCCAAGGCGTTTGACGCGCGCAGCTTCGTGGAATTTGAAGGGGAGAGCTGCATCGTGCCACCCAACAGTTTTGCGCTGGCGCGCTCCGTCGAGTATTTCCGTATTCCCCGCAATGTCCTGACCATCTGCGTCGGCAAGTCCACCTACGCGCGGTGCGGCATCATCACGAACGTGACGCCCTTCGAACCAGAGTGGGAAGGTTTTGTCACGCTCGAGATCAGCAACACCACCCCACTCCCCGCCCGTGTGTACGCCAACGAGGGTATTTGCCAGGTGCTCTTCTTCGAGGCGGACGCTGACGATGAGTGCGAAGTGAGCTACAAGGACAAGGCCGGCAAGTACCAGGGACAGGTCGGCGTCACCCTGCCCCGCCTCTAGCGCGGTACCTACCGCAGGACGGCCACCGCCTCTGCCACGAGGGCGGCGGCCCGGTCAGTCCGGCGCGTCAGGTCGGCCACCTCGCCGGCCGCCAGCGCCGCATCCCCATCCGCGATCGCGCTCTCCAGGCCAGGCAACCCCACCGCACCGTAGCCGTCGTCCCTCCCAGGGGCGAAGAGGACGTTGAGGTAGAACGGGCGTCCAGGAATCCCTTCCGGCCGGATGTATGCCTGTTCCGCCGAGCGCAGCAGGTCATTCGCGGCCGCCACGGCGGCGGCATCGGGGCCTGGCCGCCCTCCTGACTCACCTGCCACCATCAGCGCCGAGTCGAGGACTGTCCCCACGCGCACCAGTCGGGCGACGGCACTGTCGAGCGTGGCCCACCCCGGAACCGCCATGCCGGCCTGCTCCGCCTGCACCCGGCGAGCGGCGGAGAGGGCTCCGAGCGCGCGGCCAAACTCGGCGTAGTTGAAGGGGAGCACGTCCGCGTTGGCCAGGCGCGTCACCGCGATCGCCGCCATCCTCGCCGCTGCCGCGTGGCTCAGGTATCCCGGATCGCCGTACCGGTCCATCCAGTTGAAGGAGTCGTAGGCGGAGTGGTAGGCGCCGTAGCGTCCGCCAAACCCGAACTCGAATGCCGGAATGCCCAACACGTTGTAGAATCCGGCGAAGTCGCTGCCGCCTCCCAGATTCCCGATGCGCACCGAAGCGGAGTCCGCCAACTGGCCATCCCGCCGCCACGCCTCGTACACCGAGACGGTGTCCCCCGGCTGTCTCGCGTCCGTGGTCAGGTCGCGAATGAATTCCCAGAGCGATGCGGTTCCGCCGGCGCCGAATCGCCGGCCGGTGGCGCTGACGTCGAGGTTGAGGTAGACGACCGCTTTCTCCTGCAAGGTCTCCGCCATCAGCTCGACGTACTCCGTCGAGCCGACCAGCCCCCACTCCTCCCCGTCCCACGTGCCCAGTACGATGGTCCGCTTTGGACGGAAGCCGGCGGCCGCTGCCGCGCCGATCGCTCGCCCCGCCTCGAGGACCGACGCGACTCCGCTCACATTGTCGGCGGCACCGGGGCCCCAGGCGTCACGGTGCCCTCCGGCGATGATCCACCGATCCGGCCAGCTCGTGCCCGGCATCACGGCGATGGTATTGGTGATCGTCTTGTAC
>SPDF01000353.1 GCA_004525055.1 Gemmatimonadales bacterium
GCGGAGGGGTGACGACGATCTGGGCGCTGGTGCCGCCCACGAACCGCAGGGTGACGTGACGCTCATCCTGACCGGCGAACTCGTGGACACTGGGAACCTGACCCAGCCGCGCAAAGATATCGGCGGCCGGCACATTGGCGGTCAAGACGACGACGATTTCCCGAACGACTTCGCACCGGCGCCGCACTTCGCCGGCCGCCGTCGCGCTCACCACCCCCGGCACTCGGCTCAGCGCTTCGGCCAGCGTCCGTGCCTCTTCGGCGGCGTGATGGACCAGGCGGAAGGCGCTGGCCTGGCGCAGGAAGGCGATGCTCTTCCGAATGTTGTCGGCGGTCTTTTGTCCGAACCGGGGGAGTGCGGCCAGGCGCCCGTCCGACGCGGCGACCTCGAGTTCGGGGAGCGAGTCGATGCCGAGTGTGTCATGGATTTGCCGGATCTTGGCGACACCGAGCCCCGAGACGGAAAGCATCTCGACCAGTCCGGGAGGTACCTGCCCCCGCAGTTCTTCGAGGAGGGTGCACCGACCGGTGCTGGCCAGTTCGTTGATGACCTCGAGCGTGGCCGGACCGACTCCTTTGGTGGCGGCGAGGGATCCGTCATCCAGTGCCTTCTGCAGGGTCTCGGGAAGCCCACCGACGACGCGGGCGACCGCCTTGAAGGTCCGGACGCGGAAGAGATTCTCGCCCTTGAGTTCCATGAACGAGGCGATCTGCTCCAGCGCGTCGGCGACCACGCGTTTCTCCAGCCGGTCGGTCATGCATCCTCCAGTTGGACTGACGCGAGGGCCGGATGGGCGAGTACGCGCGCCACGAGTTCCACCAATTCGGTCGGTTCGACCAGCGAGTGCAGGCCCGCAAGGGCGCCGCCATCGAGGGTCGGCGCGAAGAGCGCGGTGCCGTCACGGCGTGTCACGCCTTGGCCTGGCGTCCCCCTCGCTTCGGCCACGGTGAACCCGTCCCGTGCGGCGTGTACCCCGAAGACTCCGAGCACGTGGAGTTGCCCATCGGGCCCGGTGTGGACGAAACAGCCGTCGAGAGGTTCCCACGGGCCGGGTGAGGTGAGCGAGGCCCAGATCAGCCGTTCAGGGAACTGAATGTACCCGGGCCCCGGCGGCGCGACAGCGGCCGCTTCGCTTTCCGACAGGAGGCGTCGTAGCTCGGGGGCAGGCACGGACCAGACGGTCCGGCCGGAGGCCCAAAAGACGTATGCATGGTGGACGAGGGCGGTAAGTTCGTCGAGTCCGTTTCCCGCCTCGGTGTCATCGGGCCGGAACTCGCGGAGCAGGGTCATCGCGGGGTGCGTCAGGAGGAAGGCGTCGCGGTCGGCGAGGTCGGCGTTGGCCGCGACCAGCGCGTCCCGGATAGGCGGGAAGTGGTCCGGTGCCAGTCCGGAGAATACGAGATCGAACGGCGTCGGACGGTCCATCCCTGAAGATAATCCCTCTGGCGAGAGGCTCCGGATGCCAGTGGCTTGACGCCTCGGGCCAGTCTTGAGGGCTTCGTTGACGGGGGAGGAGGTGGAGGTATCGACGGTCGTCATCAGTGCGCTCGCGCCCACCGGCTGGTTCGCCCTGGAGCGATCCGACGCCGAACTGGTGCGGCTCCAGCTCATCCAGGCGAGCACGCACCGGAGCATCAACCTCCCGGTCGCGGCTGGCCCCGCGGTGCGGGACCCAACCGGCGATCAGGCGGGCAGGAACCCGTCGAGCAGGCGGCGGAAATCTTCGAACGCCTCGACATAGGGCACATGTCCGGAGCCGGCGAGCAGGTGGAACGGAGCATCGATCGCATCGGCGATGGCGTGTGCGGACTCCGCGGGGATCGGGTCGTCGTCACCGTGGAGGACGATGGCGGGCAGCTGCAGCCCGGCCAGGGCGGGACGCAGGTCGTAGTCGCCGAGGCTGTCCCACACCTCCTGCTGGGTACGACCGGTCACTCGAAACGGCGTGAGCCCGGCGACCTTGGCAGGGTCTTGGAAATACCCGGCAACCGAAAGCTCGAACACCCGGCGCTGGTAGGCCTCGGGGTCGCGCTCACGGAGCCCACTGGCGCGGAGCGCAGCACGAGCATCCTGGAGTGCCGGTACCATCGTTCGAGCCGAGAGGCGGCTCTCGAATTCGGCCCGCGCGGCGCGCCACGCCGGGGCGGGGGACACGAGGGCGAGTCGCTCTACGCGGTCCGGGTGCTCGATGGCATACAGCAGCGCCAGGAGCCCGCCCCAGGAGTATCCTGCCAGCGTCAGGCGGTCCATTCCCCAGAGCTGCCGAAGTGCCTCGAGGTCAGCGACCTGCTCTCGCCACCCGACCGGTACCTCCCGCGGCACGGCGGAACGGCCCCCACCCCGCTGATCGTAATAGATGAGGGTGCGGCCGGTGGCGAGGGCGTCAAATCCCGGAAGCAGGTAGTCGTGGTGCGCGCCGGGCCCGCCGTGCAGCACCACAGTGGCCGGTCCGCTGCCGAC
>SPDF01000042.1 GCA_004525055.1 Gemmatimonadales bacterium
CTGGCACCGCCCGCGATGCGGAGCTGTTCCTTGACCAGGTCGAAGCTGGTCACCATTTCCGTAACCGGATGCTCCACCTGAATTCGGGTATTCATTTCCATGAAGTAGAAGCTGCCGTCCTCGTCGAGCAGGAACTCGATGGTGCCTGCGCCGACATAGCTGATCGCCGAGGCCAGCTGGACCGCCGCCTTCCCCATTTGACCACGCAACTCCTCCGTCAACGCCGGGCTCGGGCTCTCCTCGATCAGCTTCTGGTGTCGCCGCTGCACGGAACAGTCGCGTTCCCCGAGGTGCACCACGTTGCCGTGACTGTCGCCCATGACCTGGATCTCGACATGCCGGGGCCGCGAGAGGTATTTCTCGACGTACACGGCGCCGTTCCCGAACGCGGAGAGCGCCTCGTTCTGGGCCAGCGAGAACGACTGCGCAAACTGCTCGGCATCGAGTGCAATGCGCATCCCTTTCCCGCCGCCTCCCGCCGTGGCCTTGATGATCACGGGGAAGCCAATCTCCTCCGCGGCCGCCAGCGCCTCCTCGGCGTCCTCGATGGTGCCCGGCGACCCGGGGACGGTCGGAACTCCCGCTTCCTTGGCCAGCCGGCGCGCGGTGGCCTTGTCGCCCATCTGGCGAATCTGGTCACCGGTCGGGCCCACGAAGGTGAGGTTGGAGGCGCGGCAGATGTCCGCGAACTCCGCGCTCTCGGCCAGGAAACCGTAGCCCGGGTGGATGGCGTCCGCTCCGGTGATTTCCGCCGCTGCGATCAGGTTGGGGATGCGAAGGTAGGAGAGCCGGCTGGGAGGCGGGCCGATGCAGACGTCGTCGTCCGCAAACCGGACGTGGAGCGACTCCCGGTCGGCCTCGCTGTAGACCGCCACCGTGGCGATGCCCAGCTCCCGGCAGGCGCGGATGATCCGGAGTGCGATTTCCCCTCGATTGGCGACGAGCACCTTCGTGATCGTCACGGAACGAAGCCTTGCGAGATGCCCCCGGCACCGCCCTTCGTGTCGTCGTCGAAGGTCTGGTCGGAGGCCGAACTGACGCCGGAGACCCGGAGCGCAAACTCGCTCGGGTTGCTGCTGTAGAAGAGCGCGCTCTCGTACGAGATGACGCCGTCCCGATACCATTTCATCAGCGACTGGTCGAACGACTGCATCCCGTAGGAGACGGTGCCCTCCGCGATGAGATCGGGAATGTTCAGCGCCTTTTCGATGTCGCGGATGTTGTCGGCGACCGCCGCGGTGTTGATGAGCACCTCCGCCGCCGGCACCCGTCCGCTGCCGTCCTTCTTGGGGACCAGCCGGAGGCAGATGACGGCCTGGAGGGCGGTGGACAGGAGCGACCGAATCTCCTGGTGCTGGTGCGGCGGGTAGAACGAGATGACCCGGTTGATGGTCTGGGTCGCGTCGGTCGTGTGCAGGGTCGAAAACACGAGGTGCCCGGTGTCGGCCGCCTTGAGCGCCGTATCCAGCGTCTCGGCATCCCGGATTTCACCGATGAGGATGACGTCCGGGTCCTGCCGCAGGACATGCCGGAGCGCGGCGCCGAACGTCAGCGTGTCGCTCCCGACCTCGCGCTGGGAGATATTGGCCATCTGGTCCCGGTGCAGGAACTCGATCGGGTCCTCGATGGTGATCACGTTTACGCGACGGTTCTGGTTGACGTGGTTGATCATCGCGGCGAGCGCGGTGGACTTGCCGGAGCCGGTGATGCCGGTGACGAGGATCAAGCCGCGGGGCCGTGACGAAATTTCCTCAAGGACCGCCGGGAGCTTCAGCTCCCGGATGTTCTTGACCTCGTAGGGGATCGCGCGAAAGGCGAAGGCGAGTGTGCCCCGCTGCTGGTAGATGTTCGTCCGGAACCGACCGACGCCGGGCACACCGATGGCGAAGTCCGCCTCCTTCTTCTCCGCGAACTCCTTGACCTGGCGCGGTGTCATGATCTGTTCCGCAAGCGCCTTGAGGTCCTCGGGGCGCAACGGCGGAAAATCGAGGCCGGCCAGTTCGCCATTGACCCGGACGGTCGGCGGGCGCCCCACCTTCAGCAGGAGGTCCGAGCCGTTCTGACGGACCATATCGGCGATGGCCCGCTTGAAGTTGAACGGAATCGCTGCGGGCGCGTCAGCCATTGGGATCGACCCGGTAGAGGGCCTGTCCGAACTCGACGGGTTGGGTGTCCTCCACGAGGATTTCGCGGACGACTCCGGTGACTTCGGCCTCGATCTCATTCATGATTTTCATCGCCTCGATGATGCAGACGGTTTGCCCTGCGGTCACACGGCTGCCGACCTTGACGTACGCGTCAGCACCTGGCTCCGGTGCCTTGTAAAACGTGCCGACCATCGGTGACTTGATCTCCTTCAGGGTGCTCGCGGCGGGTGCCGGAGCGGCAGCCGGGGCCGCCGCCGCGCTGGCGGCCGGCGCGGGAGCCATCAGCGGTGGAGGGATCATCATCGGCGTTGAGGAGTACGCCGGAGCGACACCATGGTTGGTGCGGGTGATGACCACGCCCGTGCCGAAGAAGCCCGTGACTTCAATCGAGCCCAGCTCAGGGTCGTCCCGGAGCAACTGGGCCAGCTTCTTCACATCTTTCAGCTCGATGGACTTGATCCCCGGCATCTTCTGGAGCAGCTGAGCCAGCTGCTTCATTTCGTCGGCGTTCACGAGCGTCCCTCCTCCGGCGCAGGCCCCAGCCCGCAGTTAGACCAGCTCAACCAGATCGGTCAGTCCGTCCGATAGCGCGCGCGGTCCTTCCGCCGCCAGGACGATATCGTCTTCCAATCGCACTCCACCCCACCCGGGAAGATAGATCCCCGGCTCAATCGTGACCACCGCGCCCACTGGCAGGACCGATGTCGCGGTGGTGCTCAGCCGTGGCGCCTCATGAACCTCCAGCCCAAGCCCGTGGCCGAGCGAATGTCCAAACGCATCCGCGAGCCCCCGCGACGCCAGGAAATCCCGGGCGAGCGCGTCGGCCTCGCGCCCCGTCATCCCAGCCCGGATGTCCTGCCGGGCCCGCAGCTGTGCCGCATGCACCGCCTCGTACACCGTGCGCTGCCTGTCGTCTGCCCGTCCTCCCACGATCACCGTCCGGGTCAGGTCGGCGCAGTAGCCGTCCACCTGGGCCCCAAAGTCGATCAGCAGAAACTCCCCGGCCTCAATGGCCCGGTCGGTGGTATGGGCGTGCGGCAGGGCGGAGCGCGGACCGGATGCCACGATGGTCTGAAACGGGTGCCATTCACTGCCGCGCCGACGGAGTGCCGCCTCCAGCCGACTCGCCACGAGCAGTTCCGATTGACCCGGCCGAATCGTCGGAAGGATTTCGGCCAGCGCCGAGGACGCCAAGGCCGCAGCTGCCTCAATCGCCGCCACTTCCTCCGGCACCTTGACGGTGCGCAGGCCCTCCACCAACTCGCCGACCGGCGTCGTCCGCCTCGCGCATTTCTTCAATCGTCCGGCGTCCCTGACCGTCAGGGTATGCGCCTCAAATCCGACGGTATCGTCAGGACGGTCGGCACAGTACCGCTTGAGGCGGTCCCAAACGCTGGCGGAGTCGATCTCGACCGTGGCGGTCTCACTGACCTCTGCCGGAGCCTGCGTCGCGTACCGGAAATCAGTGAAGAGCACCGCGTCATCGTGGCGGAGCAGAAGCAGGGCCGCAGACCCCGTGAACCCCGTGAGATATCGGATATTGGGAAGGTGCGTCACCAATAGCGCCCCGAGGCCCTCCGACGTCAGCAACGCCCGCACCGCCGCCTGGCGTTCCTCCCGCCGGTCAGCCCGCACGCAGGCGGTCCACGAGCGCTCGCAGGGCAACCGGATACCCGCGGGCCCCGAGTCCAGCGATCACCGCGACCGCGAGGTCGGCCAGGACGGTGTGCCTTCGTTCCGGCTCACGCCCGAAGATGTTGGTGAGATGCACTTCGACGAAGGGAACTTGCACCGCGAGGAAGGCGTCGCGCAACGCGAGGCTGGTGTGCCCGAAGGCGGCGGGGTTGATGACCGCGCCGTCAACCCGACCACGCAGGACCTGGACCGCATCGACCAAGGCTCCCTCGTGGTTGGTCTGCAGCCACTCGACCTCGACCTCGAGAAGAGCGCCCTCCTGCCGCACCATCGCCTCGATGTCCCCTAAGGTGTGTTGCCCGTATAGGTCAGGCTCGCGCACGCCGAGGAGATTGAGGTTGGGGCCGTTGAGGACGGCGACCCGCATCAGCGCTTCAGGCTCTGGAGCCAGGAGTGGAATTGGTCGAGGTCGTCTTCGTCATCGGACGCCCTGGTGGCGCGGACCGACCCCGACGAGGTGCGCCCGGTCGGCACCCCCTCGCCTCCGCCGAAGAAATCATCGAAGGAAAAGCCACCGGCGCTCTCCCCCTTCTCATCCGTCGCGGTGTTCTCGGCCGGGGGAACCGGTGAGGGATCCTCACCGAAAATCGCTCCGAGCGAAACCCGATCAATCGCAGGACGAGTCGGCGCGCCCGAGGCTACCGCCTCCTCGTCCCCCTCCGTGTCACCGCCACCGTTCGCTGGGAGTTCCGGCGCCGGAGGGGGCTCGGGGAGATCTACCGCCTCCGGTCGAGCACCGAGCATGGCACCGAGGAACGATGCCACGGCCTTCCCGCCGGTGACCGAAGCGGCGTAGGAAGGCTCGGCATCCTCGAGGACCTGTGCCGCAAGGACACCCTCGAGTTCCTGGATGCGGAGCCGCAGCCGCTCGTTGTCCGGATTACGGTCGTACAGGATGCGGTAGACGCCGAGCGCCTCGCTGGGGTGTCCCTGCACGGCGTACAGTTCGGCCATGCTCTCGGTCACCATCAGGACGGGCGGCTCCGCCTCGGCGGCAGCCGCGGTGTCCTCATCCTCCGGCTCGACGAGGTCTTCATCGACGGGGGCGATCCCCTCGATGGCGGAGTCGAAGCTGTCCGGTGCGTGGGCTCCAGTGTGGGTCGGCTCGGTGGGGTGGAACTCCTGCGCCTCGCCGACATGCATGGCCCACTCGAATGGGGCTTCGTCCTCAACGGCATCCGTCGGGTCCACGTCATCGACCTCCTCCGACGCCACCACGGTTTCGGCGGTGTCCTCGGCATCGATCACAAGCTCCGCGGTGAGTTCGGCGGCCGGGGCCTCTTCGACGACATGCTCCTCGACAACAACCTCCGCCACAGCCTCGATCACGGCTTCGGCCTCGACCGGCTCCTCGATCTCGCTGTCGGCAGGTTCCAGCGTAGACGCTGGCTCTGGCTCGACGGCAGGCACGGGCCCCGATTCTGACGTTGCGCCCGGCACCTCGTCCTCGGGGACGTCCTCGTTCCCGGCGTCCTCCACCGGTGTCGTGAGTGTATGCTCCAGCAGGGACTCAGAGTCGTTGGCGACCTGGTACTCCGCACCGGACATGCTCGTGAGTACGATCTCCTCCTCGCGCTCGAGCACAAATTCCTCATACTCGGCGGCGCCCGAGCTCTCCGCCAACTCCGCCGACTCGAATCCGTCGAGTGGCGCAACATCATCCGTGGTCGGGGGTTCCTCCAGCAGCGACTCGCCGTGCGCGGGCGGCTCGATCGCGTCGGCGGAGGTCGGCTCCACCCACGACGAGATCGAGGCTTCGGCCATTACCTCAGGTGGTTCCCAGAGCGCGGTCGGTTCGAGAACCACCTCGACAGGCGGCGTCTCTGTGTCTGCGGCGTCGGCGGGCGGGGACGATGATGCGGAAACCGGGAGGGCCCCGATCCGCGCGAGTTGCTCCCGTGCCTCGTCGTTGCTCCGGTCCACGTCGAGCAGGTAGGTCAGGAAGCTGATGGCCTCGTCGTTGCGCCCCTGCCGTTCCATGATGTCGGCCAGTGATCTTAGCGCGATGACGTTTTCGTTGTCGAGATCAAGGACGCGCGAAAACGCGGCCTCGGCGCCGTTGTCGTCGCCCAGGTCGAGGTGGCATCGCCCGAGGATCACGCTACCGGGGATGTAGTCTGGATTGAGCTCGAGCCCGACCCGGATGACCTCGAGCGCACGCTCGACATCATCGTTCTTTCGGAGGGCGTCGGCGAAGGGGGCGGCAAAGCGCCGCGGGTTCTCCGCGAATTGACGCTCGAGTTTTTCCATCTCGCGAGAGTAGGCCATTCCCGTCCCTGAACGCGTAAGTTGTTGCGGGGATTGACTTCAGAGTAAGGTCTAAGCGCGGCGCTGTCAACCGCCGCCGGGGGGCCTTGGCTTGAGAATGTCCGTTGCCCCACTTAGACTTATCCCTCTTTTTCCACCGTGTCCGGAGCCGGGATCCCAACCCATGTCGATGCAAGTATTTCGTAACAGCGCCAAGCCCCTCATCTACATCGTCACCGCCTCGTTCTTCCTCTGGCTGGTGTTCGATCTCAGCGGACTTTCGGGGGGATCGGGTGTCCTTTCCCAGACCAGCGCCGGCAAGGTGGATGGCCAGACGATCGAGGCGCGGTACTACACCACGCTGGTGCAACAGACGATCGAAGAACAGCAGCGCACTTCAGTGACACCTCTTTCCCTCGACGATATCATCCAGATCAGGAACCAGGTCTGGCAGCAGGTCATCGAGGCGACGGTCCTCCAGCGGGAATACAAGCGGCGGGGCCTGGTCGCGACGCCTGCAGAGATCGCGGACGCCATTGAGAACTTCCCGCCCCCGCAGCTGCAGACGGCGGAGCAGTTCCAGACTGATGGCCAGTTCGACCCGTTGAAGTACCAACGCTGGCTCGCCTCCGGCGTGGGGCAGCAGTACATCCCCCTACTCGAAGCTCAATACCGCGACCAGATCCTCCAGAGCAAGCTGCTCCGCGTCGTCACAGCGGACGTCTACCTCTCGGATCCCGCCCTCTGGCAGATGTACCGCGACCGGAGTGAGAAGGCTACCATCGAGCTGGTGGCCATCCTGCCGCGCCGGGCGATTGCCGACAGCGCCGTACCGGTAAGCCAGGAAGAGATTGCCGCCTACTACAAGGCCAATCCCGATCGATTCACCCGGCCGGCGACCGCCTATTTGAGCTTCATTGCCCTACCGCGGGCGACCAACGCCAGCGACACCGCCGACGCCTACCAGCGTGCCGTATCCGCCCGGCAGGAGATCCTCGACGGCGCGCCGTTCGCCGAAATTGCCGCCCGCGAATCGGCGGACAGCGGCTCCGCCGCCAACGGCGGTGACCTCGGCGAATGGACGCGCGGCGCGATGGTCGAGGCGTTCGACAGTGCCGCGTTCTCCATGCCCCTGAACACCGTCTCCATGCCCGTCCTCAGCGGGTTCGGCTATCATGTCATCGAGGTAACGAGCCGGAAGGGAAACACCGCCACGGCGCGGCATATCCTCATCCCGATCGAGGTGACGGGCGTCCACCGCGACGAGATCGACGCGCGCGCCGACTCGCTCGAGGAGCTCGGCGCCAGCCGCCTCGATCCCGCGGCGCTCGACACGGCGGCCAGCGCGTTGCAGCTCCCCGTCGGCACCACGCCGCCGGTCCAGAAGGGAACGCAGGTGCAAATCGGGCCACGGGTGATGCCCGACGCCGGGGCGTGGGCGTTCCAGGCCAAGGTCGGGGAGGTGAGCCCGATCATCGAAATTCCGAGCGGCTTCTACCTGTTCCGCCTCGATAGCATCGTCCCGGAAGGCGTCCCCCCCCTGCAGGCCATCGAGGCCTCAGTGGCGAGCCTCGTGATCCAGGAAAAGAAGACGGCGATGGGGAGAGCGCTGGCCGAGAGCTACCTGAAACGCGTGCGCGAAGGGAGCACCCTGGAGCAGGCCGCGACGGCGCTCGATCTTCCCTATCGAAAGCTCGGGCCGTTCAGCCGCGTGGAAGCTCCGGTGCCCAACCCGGTCCTCACCGGGGCGGTCTTCACTCTGCCGATCGGCGAGGCGAGCGACGTGCTGGATACCGATGACGGCCTGTATGTGGTGCGGGTGCTCGAGCGGACTCCCGCAGACACGGCAGACTACCGCCAGGGCCTCGATGAGTATCGAACCGACGCGATCCGCCGCGCCCGGCAGGACCGGGCCCGGAGCTACCTCGACGCCCTCCAGGCGTCGGCCAAGATCGTCGACCGGCGCGATGGGCTCTTCCCCACCTCGGCGCAGGCGGAAGCCAACGCCAACTCGGCGCTGGGACAGGCAGGCGGCATCTAGGCTCGCGCGGGAAAGCGGGGCAACGGCGAGGGGCCGGATCGGGTTAGTTCCCGATCCGGCCCCTTTGCCTTGCAGCGTCCGAACTTACTGGGAGAGTCGCTTGGGCTCGCCCGAACCGCTGGCGGTCTTGCTCGGCGGAGGGGCGTCCATCGACCGCGGAAGCTGGGTGCGCTCCTCCGAGTCCCCATTGATGGCGTCGCCTGCATCGGAAATGCTGCGCTTGAACTCCCTGATGCCCCTCCCGAGAGACGAACCGATCTCGGGGAGCCGTTTCGCGCCGAAGACCAGCAACACGACCACCATGAGGATCATCAATTCGGAAAAACCGATATTCCCAAGCATACGGACCGCCTTTAGAAGAGGGACCGCGCGATGAAATAGGCCACGAGGACGCCCACCAGACTCAGGAGCGTCACATCGAGCCCGACCGGCCCCAGCGTAAAGTCTAGCACCAGCAGGTCCACTGAGACAGGGCCCACCGTCGGATGGACGGCCGTGGTGAAGAAATCCCGCGCCGCGCTATCCGGCAGGAATCGCCGAAGAATGGCCGTCAGGAATCCGCCAGCCAGGAAGCCCGTGGTCAGTACCCCGAGGTAGAACCCGGGGCGACGTGGTCCGCCCGCCATCAGCTCCTCCGATCCAGTACGAAGGGAATGCTGGCCCGAAGGGCCTCGCGTGCGGGGCTCGACGGGAGTACCTCCAGCGCCGCCTCCGCGCCGGTCGAGAGCGCCAGCGCCCGCTCCCGGGCGTACTCGAGGCCACCTGCCTCGGTCACCGCATCGATGACAGCCGCGATCTGTTCGTCGGACGGCACCTCGGTCTCCATCAGCACCGACACCGCGCGGCGCGGCGCGGGCGCCAGCCTGGGCAGGGCGTAGATCAGCGGCAGCGTCACCTTGTGCTCGCGCAGGTCCGCACCGACCGGCTTGCCGGTGACGGAGGCGTCACCGGTGTAGTCCAGGAGGTCATCCACGATCTGGAACGCCATGCCCAGCTGCAATCCGAATTCCCGCATGGCCTGCCGCTGCGCCGCAGGGGCACGGATCGCCCCTGTCTCGCAGGCGCCCGAGAGGAGCGAGGCTGTCTTGGCGGTAATCAGGAGGTCGTACTGCTCTTCTGAGAACGCCAGCCGGTCGTGCGCGAGCAACTGCCGCATCTCGCCCACGGTCATCTCATTGGTGACCCGGCCCAGGATGCGAAGCGGCTCGAGATCCGCCAGCCGTACCAGCTCGATCACGGCGCGGGAATAGAGGTAGTCGCCCATGATGACCGACACCTGGTGGCTGAACAGCGCGTTGATCGTCGGCATCCCGCGGCGGCGCACCGAGTGATCCACGGAGTCGTCGTGCACCAGGGTAGCGAGGTGGATGAGCTCCACCACGGCGCCGAGGGTGGGGGCGCGTGGATCAGGAGCGCCCGTGGCCTCGTCGGCCAGCAGGAGCAGCGTCGGCCGCAGCATCTTCCCGTGCATCTGCAGCAGGTGCGCGTTGACCTCGGCGATGAGCCCGAAGTCCGCCTCGACGATGCGCCGGAGCTCCGATCGCACCTCCTCCAGTCGGGCGCCCACCGGGGCCTGGATATCCGCGAGGCTGGCCGGGATCGCCTGGGTCACCGCGCCCCGTCCTCGGTGATGGCCCGCAGCCGGTCGGTCAGGTCCATGAACTTCACGTCGAC
>SPDF01000304.1 GCA_004525055.1 Gemmatimonadales bacterium
TCGCAGCGGCCTAACCAGCGCATCCAGCCGACGAGGGCGCGCGCTTGCTGCGACCGCCCAGCTGATGCACCATTCGTTAGGCAGCGAGACAAAAAGGAAGGCAGCCATGGCGAAGATTACCGGAATCGGCGGCGTCTTCTTCAAGAGTACACGAGACAACGCTGCACTGGCCGCGTGGTATCAGACGCACTTGGGCCTGCCGCTGGAGGACTTTGGCGGCGCCATCCTCAAATGGCCGGACGACAAGGCCGAAGATCAAGGCCTGACCGTATGGCATGTCGCGGAGAAAGACAGCCAATGGTTCAGCCCAAGCCAATCATCCTTCATGATCAACTACCGGGTCGACAACCTCGGCGAGCTGCTGGAGCAACTGCGTGCGGGGGGCGTGGACATCATCGGCGGACCCGAATCGCACGAGAACGGCACGTTTGCATGGATCATGGATCCGGACGGGAACAAAGTCGAGCTCTGGGAGCCCAAGGTGTGGGACGACAAGAACAAGGGCGCCTGAGCGCCCCGCCTGACAGCCTGGAGCAGCGGAGGGTCTACGCTGCCCGCCAGCAGACCAGCGCGTTAAGCGGCGAAGCCATCCAGCGTCGCGACGAGGCCGACCAGTTCCCCACCTTGAGCGGCGCTCGAGAGCCAGAGGCGTCTCGGGTAATAGCTGTACTTCTGACTGAAGGTGGTGAGCAGATCAAGCCTGCCGTCGCCGTCCAGGTCGCCGACCCACTGCACGCTGAAGTGGGGCTCATCGCAGGAGAGGAACTCCTGATCGGGAAAGTAGAGACCCTGCGAGAGCGTTCCGTCACTCAGGGTCACGGCAGCATCGCACATCGTCGGGGAGGTGCCGGTCAGCTCGACCGAATAGGCGCGCGAACCCACGACGAAGTGCAGGGGAACCCTGGAGGAGAGAGTCTCCTCATAGCGGCTCAAGCTGACCGCTGGTCCGGCGGATAGCTGGGGCACGTCGGCGACAATGAAGGCTGGCGCCCCCGGCTGCACGGAGAGCGTGAAGAGCGAGTCCTCGAAGTTCAGCGAGCCGACCCAGTGAACGTCGACTTGCTCGAGGCGCGAGCCGCCCTTGAACACCTGCAATCCGAGCCACTCCCTTCCTTCGACCACCGCCGGTCGCCGTATCAGGTGCGAGGTCTGAATGTCGGACTCGGTAAAGACCGTTCCGTTGGTTTGGCGTCCGGCCGCCCCCACCACGATCAGCGCTGCCGCGCACCTCGCGAACCTCATCATTGTTCTCCCTCCATATTGGATACGGAGAAGCACGCCAGCCTTGCCGGAATACGCAAGTTAGCCGGTGGGGCATTGGATGTCGTCAGGCAGCGGCGGAGCGCCGAACGGTGGCATCACGTTCAACGCGAGCAATGAAGCACCCGGCCTCCGCGTTGCGCACGTGCGCGTAATCAACTCCCACCCCTGCCAGGACCTGCGCGACGACCGTCTGTGCGGACTCGGCGCCAACCTGCGATTGAAGCAGGAGGAACCCTCCCCGCCGGTAGCCTTCGATCACCAGCGGCAAGCCGGCCAAGTCCGGCGGAAGCTCGGGCTGGTCATACCGCTCGCAATGCCCTGCGTGCACAAAGATCGGTCCTGGCGCGGGCAGACCGCCCGACTCCTGAATCGGCTGGTAGGTGAACAGAAGGCGGTCTTCTTGAGCAGGAAGAAAGGTGCGCAGGCAGTGGCGACAGGGGCCGTATCCAGACGCGGCCTCCTGGTGAGCGGGATGCCCATACTGGGGGGACCGCATGGTTCGGCGAGCTTCTTCGGCAACCCTGGTTGGGATGCCAACGTATCGGATTCCGTGCACTTTGCCTCCCGGCGTCGGATTGAACAGTAGGGAGGACGGCACGCCGAGGCTATCCGATTCGTGCGGTCGATGTCAACCGAGGCCCGACCAGCGCATACCGCACCCGAGCACGCACTCTTGCGGCGGGAGCCGCGGCGCCCGATACTGCTGGGTCCGATTTCCACACCACACAGCGCAGAGGAGGCAGGCATGAAGAAGTACGGCGCGGAGTTTGTCGGGACGTTCTGGCTGGTCCTGGGCGGGTGCGGCAGTGCCGTGCTGGCGGCCGCCTTTCCCGATGTGGGCATCGGACTCCTCGGGGTGGCCTTCGCCTTCGGCTTGACCGTGCTGACGATGGCCTTCGCCATCGGGCACATCTCCGGCTGTCACCTCAATCCGGCCGTGTCGATCGGGTTGTGGGCCGGCGGGCGCTTCCCGGCAAAAGAGCTCTTGCCCTATATCGTCGCGCAGGTCCTGGGCGGCGTGGTGGCGGGTGGCGTGCTGTACCTGATCGCGACCGGCAAGGCGGGTTTTGACGTCTCCGCAGGCTTCGCATCCAACGGTTACGGCGCCCATTCCCCGGGCGGGTATTCCCTGCAGGCGGCCCTGATCACCGAAGTGGTCATGACCATGATGTTCCTCCTCATCATCATGGGCGCCACGGACAAGCGGGCGCCCCAGGGCTTCGCGCCGATCGCCATCGGCCTGGGCCTCACCCTGATCCACCTGATCAGCATCCCGGTCACCAACACCTCGGTGAATCCCGCGCGCAGCACGGGTGTCGCCCTGTATGTCGGCGGGTGGGCCACGTCACAGCTCTGGCTCTTCTGGGTGGCACCCATCATCGGCGGCGTGCTGGGCGCGGCGATCTACCGCTTCATCGCCAGCGACAATACGTAGCCGGGTCGAACCGGAGACGTATCTGCACGAAAAAGGGTGGCGCCTCGGCTTCCGCCGGGGCGCCACCCTTTTTCACACCCGGGATCGGGGCGGCGACCTCAGGCCAGATCGAACCGGTCCAGGTTCATCACCTTGGTCCACGCCGCCACAAAGTCCTGCACGAACTTCTCCTTCGCGTCGTCACTCGCGTACACCTCCGCGAGCGCCCGGAGCTGCGAGTTCGACCCGAA
>SPDF01000260.1 GCA_004525055.1 Gemmatimonadales bacterium
AGGAGTTTCGTCCGGTCATCGGCGACCTCGACCAGCTCCGCGGCTGGCTCGCCGCAGGGGACCGTCCCTTCCACGTCGAACTCGACACCGGCATGGGGCGACTCGGGTTCTCCTGGGACGATCGGGACCTGATTGGGGAGGTGAGCCGGCTGCTCGACAAGGCGACCGGTTGGGAGGGGCTCTTCACGCATTTCCATTCGGCCGACACCGACCTGGATTCGGCGGGAATGCAGTGGGACCGAATGCAGTCGGTCAGCGGCGCACTCCCGCGGCGACCGGCCCTGGTGCACGCCGCCAACAGCGTTGCCGCGCTGCAAGGACGTCGCTTCGCCGGCGATCTGGTCCGGCCGGGCATCTTCCTCTATGGTGGAGCCGCGGGCGCGCCGATTCCCGAGGTCGTCGTGCAATTCCGTGCGCCGGTGGTGGCGACTCGAAGGGTCGCGCCAGGGGATTCGGTGAGCTACGGCGGCATCTGGCGTGCGAAATCGCCGTCCACCATCGTCACCCTCGCGGCGGGGTACGCGGACGGTGTCCCGCGTGCATTAAGTGGAGTGGGAAAGGTGGAATTGGAGGGCGTAGTCTATCCCATCGTCGGGCGGGTGACGATGGACTTCACGATGATCGATGTCGGCAACGCGAACGTCCCGATCGGGTCGGTGGCCACCGTCTTCGGCGGCGCCGTGTCGCTCGATGATCAGGCGTCCACGGCGGGGACCATCAGTTACGAACTATTGACGGGGCTCGGCCATCGAGTGGCCCGTCGCTATTCGGGGGGAAGATGAACCAGCATTTCATGTCTCTCGTTCTCGGTTTGGCGCAGCAGGCAGAAGGGGCGTTGGCCGGCAAGTTGCCACCAGGCGCAGAGGGGCTGAGCGCGGCCGATGCCCGGCAGGTGGGGCAAGCGTTGATCGACACGCTCGGCATGCTCCAGCAAAAGACGGCCGGCCAGCTGGAGCCGGACGAGCAGAAACTGCTCGACGAAGCGCTCACGGCGCTCCGGTTCCGCTTTGTCCAGGGAACCGTCACGCAGTGAGCCGGCGTGCGGTCATCGTCGTCCTGGATGGGCTCGGCATTGGGCCGGCGCACGACACGGCCACCTACGGTGACACTGGAAGTGACACGCTCGGGAACACGCTCCGGAGTATCGGCGGCCTGTCACTGCCGAATCTCGAGGCGCTTGGGCTCGGGTGCTGCGCGCCGCTCACCGGGGTAGCCGCCGTGGCCACACCGTCGGCGGCGTGGGGCACCTGCCAGCCTGCCGGGGCAGGCAAGGACTCCACGACAGGGCACTGGGAGGTCTGCGGGCTGACGCTCGCGCACCCGTTCCCGACCTATCCGGACGGATTCCCGGACCAGGTCCTCGCCGAATTCTCCCGCCGGACCGGCCGGGCGGTCCTCGGGAACGTGGCCGCATCGGGCACCGCCATTCTGGATCAGTTGGGAGCGGAGCACCAGCGGACCGGGGCCTGGATCGTCTATACCTCGGCGGACAGCGTATTTCAGGTGGCAGCGCATGAGCATGTTGTGCCGCTGGAGGAGTTGTATGCCGCCTGCGCCGAGGCGCGGGATCTGTTGCAGCCGCCGCACGGGGTGGCGCGGGTGATAGCCCGGCCGTTCGTGGGAGACCAGGGTGCCTGGACCCGGACCTCACACCGGAGGGATCTCAGTGTGCCCCCGCCGGGCCCTACGCTCCTCGACCGTCTGGCGGAGCGCCATGTGCCGAGGCTGGGCGTCGGGAAGGTGGACGACCTGTTTGCGGGCAGGAACATCGCCAGCGTCCATGCAGCTTCCAACGCCGAGGGGTACCACCTGATCGGCTCGGCCATGGAGAGTGTGGAGCGGGGGCTGATATTCGCAAACATCCTCGAATTCGACCAGACATGGGGCCACCGAAACGACGTGCCGGGATTCGCCGCAGGGCTCGAGGAACTCGACCGGGTGCTGCCGGGGCTTTTGGCGCGGGTGCGGAAAGACGACCTCGTTATCTTTAGCGCGGATCACGGGAACGACCCGACCACCCCGTCCACCGACCACTCGCGTGAACGGGTGCCACTGCTTGTGTATGGTCCCGGGGTGAGGGCGGTTCCGCTGGGAGAGCGCTCGACGTTCGCGGACATCGGGCAGACCGTGGCCGAGTTTCTCGGCGCCGCTCCGCTGGGCTCGGGGCGGTCGTTCCTGGGGGATGTCTGGAATGGCTGATGATGTGTTGCTTGAAGCCGCCCGCACCGTGCAGCAACGCGCGTACGCACCGTATTCCGGCTTCCGGGTCGGCGCCGCGCTCGAGGCGCTGGATGGGCAGGTGTTCGTCGGGTGTAACGTGGAGAACGCCTCCTACGGCCTGACCATCTGTGCCGAGCGGACCGCGCTCGTTTCCGCCGTCGCGGCTGGTCACCGGCAGTTTCGTCGTATCGTGGTCGTCAGCGACAGCGATCCCCCGGCCTCGCCCTGCGGGGCCTGCAGACAGATGCTGGCCGAATTTGGGCTTGAACTGCGGGTGGACGCGGTCGGGCCGGGGCAGACACAGCGATGGACCCTGGCGGAATTGCTGCCCGACGCATTTACCTCGCACCGTCTTGAGGCACCTTGATGGATCTTCTTTCCCGGCTGGGCGCACGGCGACTCGGCTTCGGAGCTCTTGGTCTCGTCGCCATCGGCCTCGCCGGATGTACTGAGGACTTTACGACCCCCGGGTCGTGCCCCCAGACCTGTCCTGGCGGGACGATCATCGTGCGCGACACCGTCATCGACGCGGTATTCGGCGGGGACAGCAGCTACTCCGGGTACGTCTTCGCGGGGCAGGGCACGGGGCTGCTCGTCTCGACGGCGGATCCTTCAGGTCAGTACCTGTCGGCGATGAAATTCGGTACGCTGCCCGACTCCGTCAGGGTCGAGGATTCCACCTACACGTTCACCATCGATAGCGTGGCCATCAGCCTGGGGGTGTTGTCACGGGATTCGGCCGCGACCGGCCTCGCGCTGCAGCTCTTCCGGGCGCCGGCGACCCTCGACAGCGGCGTCACCTTTTCCGATGTCTCTGGATACCTGACGCCCGCCACCTTCCTGGACAGCATACCGGTTCCCGACACCTTGCAGTCGGGCAACCTCGTGGCGGTGTTTTCGGGGTCGGACCTGGTCAAGCTCGAGATTTCACCGGCCGACAGCGGCGTCCTCGCCATTGCCATCGCTCTCACCGCCGATGCCAGTACCGGTGTCGAAATCGGCACCACATCGGCGTCCATCTTTCTTCCCACGATCACCTGGTACATCAGCGTCCCCGAGGTGGATTCCACGAAGCAGCCGGCCAACATCCGCCGGGTGCCGACGTTCACGACCTACGTCGAAGAGAATCCGCCGATGGCCAGTCCGGACCAGCTCCTGGTCGGGAGTGCGCC
>SPDF01000410.1 GCA_004525055.1 Gemmatimonadales bacterium
AAAAGAGTTCCTTTGCGAAGATTTCTGCATGACCAATACTCCTACAGTACAACTAACTGACGATTGTGGCCTCTCGACATCGGGGCCTCGTCCTTGCGACGCTTTCCACGACTATTCCGTACGTCAAGGAGTGTCGTGTGGCCCGAGTCCGTAACGTGGAGTGGGACACCAAGATCAAGCTGCTCGCCACCGTGCTGTCCGGTGGCGCCGCTCTCGCCTCCATTCTCTCGTTTGTGGCAGGGCGCCGCAGTGCGCACGATAGCGCCACGGCTGCCGGGCTTGCCGCCGCTGAAGTCACCCGGATCGCCCTCTCCCCCGCAACAGACACCGCCTACTCGCTGGGTGACACCCTGCATTTTACCACCGTGGCGGCCGATGCCCACGGACAAGTGTTGCATGCAGCTTCTGTCCATTGGACGGTCGACAATCCCACTGTGGCCGCGGTCGACAGCGCCGGGCAGGTCGTCGCCCTGGCCCCGGGAGAAACTACCGTGACAGTAGCTATCGGCGGCCGGGCAGGTCGAGCACGGATCTGGGTGCAGCCGCGGATGATCGAACTGGCCATCATCGGGGATAGCATCATTCCGATCGCGGAAGGCACGGCGCTCGAGCTCCGTGCGATGGGAAGCGACGCCCGAGGCAACTGGCTCGACCCCGCCGATGCCGTCTGGAGCGGTGGTGACGCCGAAATCGCCGTGATCGACACAGCAGGAAATCTCCGGGCCGTGGCCCCCGGCATGACGACGATCTCCGTCGCCGCGGCCGGGCTCGCCGCCGAGCGACAGATCCTCGTCACCCCCGTCCCGACCTCCCTCACTCTCATGGGGGGCGCGACGCAGCGCGCCGCGGCCGGTCAGAAGGTGCCGGAGGCCGTCACCGTACAAGTGGTCTCACGCAGTGGACGGCCCGTCCCCAACGCGCGCGTGCGGTTCGATCCCTCCGCGGACATGGGCGGGGTCGATCCGGAGTATCGCACAACCGACAGCCTCGGACTCGCCGCTACCCACTGGACCCTCGGTCCCACTCCCGGCCGTCAGCATCTCGCCATCGTGGTGACCGGCATCGACAGCGCCATGACGGTAATCGCCGAGGCGGATCCGATCCCCGGCCGGACGCGAATCGCTGTGTCACCCGACACCTTCCTGGCTGAAGTGGGGACCGCGCTGCCGGAACCACTGGTCGTGCAGGTCACCGACACCAGCGGCGTGGTGCTCACAGATCTTCCGGTGACGTGGACCGCGCTCGATGGGGGCGCCATCATTCAGGCCAACGTCCGCACGGACAGCATGGGCATGGTGCAGGCCCACTGGTTGCTCGGACCGCGCGCGGGCCGGCAACGGGCACGAGTGCAGGTGGGTAATCCGCGTTCGCTCCCCCCCCTCGAGGTCTCGGCAGCTGCGGAAGCGGGGACTGCTGTGGCGGTTGAGGTGGTCAGCGGCAATAGCCAGAGCGGTAGCGTCGGCTCCGCGCTGAAGCGTGCCGTCACCATGCGGGCGGTGGATAGCCTCGGGAATCCGGTGAGTGGTGTGCCAATTCGCCTCTCGGCGAAGACCGGGGCAACTGATTCACTGGTGGAGACTGGGGAGGACGGCCGGGCGAGCGTGCGGTGGACCCTGGGCGAGTCCGCAGGCTCTGCGCGGCTCGTGGCACGACTCACTCCGAAGGGTGACAGCGCCGTCGTGACGGCGACCGCACGCGCCGGGTCAGCGAAGACGATTGAATTTGTGGGGGCGCCGAGCAGTGGAACGGCGGGTCGCGCGATCTCGAAGACGATACGAATCGTGGTGACGGACCGATTCGGAAACCCCGTCCCGAAGGCGACGGTCCGGTTCAGTGTGCACGCCGGGAAGGCGTCGCCGTCGCAGGGAGTCACGGACTCCGCCGGGCGGCTGTCCACCAAGTGGACCCTGGGACCCAAGGCGGGCAAACAGTCGCTGACAGCCACGATCAAGAACCCGGCGGTCAAGAGCTATCACGTCATCGTGGCGAAGGCGCCCCCGGCGCCTAGTTCTCCTGCTTCAACGAAACGACGTACGACGAAGAAGTAGCGGGGCCGGAAATTCCGGCCCCGCCGCCCCGCC
>SPDF01000262.1 GCA_004525055.1 Gemmatimonadales bacterium
GCGGGGGCCCATGCCTGCGCGGTGGCCGCCACGCCACGCGAGGCGGTCGCCGGCGCCGAGGTGGTGATCACCTGCCTGCCCACCTCCGCAGACGTCGAGGGGCTGCTCGACGGCCCCGAGGGCATGCTCGCAGGGATGGGCAAAGGGACGCTGTTCCTGGACTGTACCTCGGGCGACCCGGAGACCACCCGCAGGATCGGTGAGCGACTGGCGCCGCTCGGCGTCGTATTCGTCGATGCGCCAGTGAGCGGTGGTACCAACGGCGCCGAGGCTGGTACGCTTACCGTCATGGTGGGAGGCAGCGATGAGGTGTTCAAGCGCGCTCGACCAGTACTCGAGTGTTTCGGCCGCCGAGTGGAGCACATGGGGCCGCTGGGGGCGGGCGACGCGATGAAGGCGGTTAACAACGCGCTGCTGGCCGTCAACCTCCTCGCCGTCGGCGAGGGTCTGGCGGCACTGGTCAAGAGCGGCATCTCCGCGCAAAAGGCGGTGGAGGTGCTCAACGCCTCGAGCGGGCGGAGCTTCGTCAGTGAATACCTGGTGCCAGAGCGTGTCCTGACGCGGCTCTGGCCGGTCACCTTCCGACTGGCGCTGCTCGACAAGGACGCCCGCATCGGGGCCGAGTTCCTTGAGGAACAGGGAGTGGCGGGTCCGGTCCTGCACCTCACCTCTGCGTTGCTGGGCCAGGCGCGCGCGGCGTTGGGAGAAGAGGCCGATTACCTGGCGCCGATCCAACGCATTGAGCAGGAGGCAGGGGTGGAGTTGCGCGGGTGACCGAGCCTTCCGCCCAGTCCCCCGGGGGCGCGCCGATCCTGGTGCTCGTCGCCCCGCAGGACATCGTCAACATCGCGAGCGCCGTTCGACTGGCCAAGAATTTCGGGATCACCGGCATCCGATTGGTGAACCCTGAAGTCTTCGATCCGTGGCGGATCGAGGGGATCGCGCACAACACCGCCGACCTCGTGGCCCGCATCGAGACCTTTTCTTCCCTCTCAGACGCCCTGGCAGACACCGTCTACAGCGTCGCGCTCACGGCCCGGGGGCGCGCGGCCAAGCGGACCGTGCTGGAGCCGCGCGAGGCGGCCACGGAACTGGTGGCGAGCGCTGCGGCGGGGCCGGTGGCGATGGTCTTCGGGCGGGAAGACAAGGGACTGAGCAATGACGAGCTGGATTTCTGTCGGGCGCTGGTGTCGATCCCAACGAGCGCCGAGTACACTTCGATGAACCTGGCCCAGGCCATCGGGGTGATGAGCTACGAGACGTGGCGGGTCCGGATCGGGGCGGATATCACCACCAAGCCCCCGCGGCGCCGGGCCGCGCCGGCGGCGGCCGACCAGATCGAGTGGCTCTTCACCGATTGGACGCGCGCGCTCTGGGCGATTGATTTCTTCAAGACGCGGCGCCACGACCACGTGATGCGTTCGTTTCGGGAGATCGTCTTTCGTGCGGGGCTGGACGGCCGGGAGGCCTCATTGCTGCGGGCGATGGGCATCGAAGTGCGGCGCTATCTGGAACGGGCAGGGGTGGCCCCTGCCCGTGAACCGCCGGAGGCGGACCCCGAACCGCCGGAGGCGGACGCCGGCGAACCGTGATACGGGGCCGCCGTACCACGGTTCTGGCTCGCGGAGCCGGGCACGACCGTCCACAGTCGCAATGTTCGCGGCCGCGCCGGGGCGAGTTGGAAATGGAGACGATGGCCGCAGGTGCAGTCCGCACACCTCGCCGCTTCCCTCCGCCACCCGCTCCCCCGTAGATTTCCAGCTCTCCTTCCCTTCTCGTACGGAGTCATCCTTGGGGCGATCGAGTTCGTACTGGCAGGGCAACCGATATCCTGACTCCGCGGCGGAGCCGGACCCGAAGGCACCCCTCAAGGATCTTCCGCCGCCCATTGCCGGGCGGTTCACGTTGGTGCGCGACGGACTCCGGTCGATTCCCGGCGTGATCGAGCATGTGAAGTTCCTCGGCCCCCAATGGCGTTGGGCGTGGGAATACACGCTCGGCAACCGGAAGCTCTGCTGGATGCACGTCATGCACGACGGCGTGAGCGCCACCTTCACCATATCGGATGTGGAAGAGCGTAAGGTGAGCGACTCGCGCCTCCCCGCCACCGTGACGCACGCGATCACTGAGGCGCAGCGCACCGGGCCGGTCCGCTGGTGCTGGCTGGCGCTCTCCGATCAGCGGCTGGCGGCGTCCTTCCTCGGGTTCGCCAAGAAGAAGGCAGAGTGGATGCGCGCGGAGGCCCCGCCAGGCTCTCTTCGCCGGGCGGCAGGGTGACCGTTTCAATCCCGAATATAATTTTCGGATATCCATGTGCGGCGTAGGGTTGTGATTCCCTTTGGCGGGCATATAATACGGCCTGCGCAGGGCAAGGCGATTCCCTCCGCTGCACTTGCGAGTTCGTGAATTGTTTCACAAACGGCTGTTCCGGTCTCCCTCCTGGATTATGGTGACGGCTCATGCGTAAGCTGGCCTCGGTGTTCGGCGGAACGCTGCTCCTCACGCTGGCTGTGGCGTTTCTCGCCCGAGATGCCGCGGCCACGAGGCAGGCAGCACCGGCCGTCAACGATTCGCTCCTTGCTCCCAACCTGACGCCCGCCGACTCGGCCGCGTTGAAGGGTCCGCGCCAGCCGATCTTCTTCCGCCACGACATTCATGCCGGCCAGTACAAGATCAACTGCCAATACTGCCATTACTCGGTCTCGGTCTCCTCGGAGCCGGGGATCCCCAGCATGAGCACCTGCATGAACTGCCATCTGGTCATTGGCGGCACTGACTCCACGGCCCAGCGGGAGATCGCCAAGGTCCGGGAGTCCTTCAATACCAACACGCCGGTCGAGTGGAACCGGGTCTATTTCCTGGCCCGGCACGCGCGCTTCCCCCATATGCGGCACATCAACGCGATGGGACCGAACGCCTGCGCCACCTGCCACGGCGATGTGACGCGGGCGCCCCAGGTGTTCAAGGTGAACAACGTGAACAACATGGGATTCTGCATCAACTGCCACCTGGAGCGGAACGTGTCGCGCGACTGTTCCGTCTGCCACTACTAGCGACTGCCAGCCCTCGAGGCGCAGCAATGGACGAGACGCAAGACACCGGGATGGACCGACGGCGCTTCCTGACCGTCCTCGGCGTGACCGGGGCGGGAACGGCGGCGTTGACCGGCTGCTCCACGGACCGGGTACAGAAACTGATTCCGTACCTGGTGCAGTCCGAGGACCAGGTGCCCGGGATTCCCACCTTCTATTCCAGCACCTGTACCGAGTGCGCCGCTGGATGCGGGTTGCATGTGAAGACCCGCGAGGGTCGCGCCATCAAGCTCGAAGGCAACCCCGCGCACCCGGTCAACGCCGGGA
>SPDF01000371.1 GCA_004525055.1 Gemmatimonadales bacterium
GTCCCCCTCTCCCCCCGGGAGAGGGGGAGGAGCCCTTCGCGGCTTCGCGCCTTCGCGTGAGCCCGCCCCGAAAGCAGAAGCCCCACCACAGAGATCATGGTGAGGCAGTCGAGAGTCGAGTGAAGCGGAGCGGGATACCCGGGAGGGGGGGCAGTCTGGCTCTCCTGGGGGACAGGGCGTCAGTCAGGCCGCCACTTCCACGAAAGTCGCGTACGAATGGGGCGACGGGACCGCCAGGCCATCCGCACGGAGACCATCGAGGTGAAATTCGACGGCTTCCTGCATCGCGCTTTCGACCTCTTCCCTTGTGGTCCCTGTCGCCACGCAACCCTCGACATCCGGCGAGTAGGCGGAGAATCCTGTCGCGGTCTGCTCAACTACAATCAGGATTTTCATCATTTCAGGCCTGCCTACTTGAGGATGCTGTTCAACGTGCCCGGGGCAAGTACATCGCCCGGCTTTCCGGCGACGGTGACGAGTCCGGACTTCACCGGATGTTTGAACTGCTGGTGACTCCCTCGGGTTCGCGCCAGGTACCATCCGTCGGCCGCCAGGAGCTTCAGGAGATCACGTATCTTGATCATGGAAGGATGAGCCTCCAGCGCCGCGATGGCAAGTGAACGAGGCCCAATCTCGCCGGGTACGAGTGGCCCCGCATCATCACCAACGCGCGCCTCTATCCCTCGGACCGCAGAGGGATATGCCTGGCGCCCGCAGTTTGCGACTTCAATCAGCGATGACCTTCGCCGCCCGCTCGACCCCTCACCCCCTGTACTCCTCTCCCTCCGGGAGGGGGGACGGCACACTTCGCGTCTTCGCGTGAGCCATCCGGAAACGAGACAGCCCCACTGCAGACGAACAGTGAGGCCTTGAGTTACCGAGTGGAGCGGACCGGGATCGATCCGGCGGCGACCAAAGGTCCGCCGGAGGGCTGCACAGTGGCCCGGTCGCACGTCGCCCACGATTGCCAGCCGGTCGCCGTGGACCTACGTTCCGCATCGGAGGACCTAACTGATGGAACTTCTCGCCGCTGCCGGCCGCGCCTTGTGGCTGAGCTTCTCCATGTTCTGGCAGATCTTCTGGGGCCTCAGCCTCGGCTTCGCCATTTCCGCCATCATCGAAGTGCTGGTCGCCAAGGACACGATATCCGGGCTACTGCCCAATCGGGGCCCGCGTTCGATCGCGACCGCCGGCCTGCTCGGGGCGGCCAGTTCGTCCTGTTCCTATGCGGCGATCGCGATGGCGCGGTCCATCGTGCGCAAGGGCGGGGATTTCACCGCGGCGATGGCGTTCCAGTTTGCGGCGACCAACCTGGTGATCGAACTCGGCGTCCTGTTATGGGTGCTGATGGGGTGGCAGTTCGCCGCCGCGGAATTCGTGGGCGGCACGATCATGCTGGCATTGATGGGCGGCGGCTACGCGCTGGTGCTCCCAAAGAGAATCGAAGCCGCGGCAGTCGAGCACGCCAAAGGCGAGGCCCGCGGTTCCATGGAGGGCCACGCCGCGATGGCGATGGGAGCGCGTACAGGGAGTTGGCGTGATCGCCTCTCATCCCGGAAGGGCTGGACGGCCGTCAGCCACTCTTACGTGATGAACTGGACCATGGTCTGGAAGGACATCCTCGTCGGACTCCTGATCGCCGGAGCGCTCGGCGCATGGGTGCCTCAGGAGGCCTGGCAGGCGTTGTTTCTCCAGGGCCAGAACCCCTGGGCGATGGCGATATGGGGCGCAGTGATCGGTCCATTGATTGCCATGGCGGCATTCACCTGTTCAATCGGCAACGTGCCGTTGGCCGCCGTGCTCTGGAACGGCGGCATCAGCTTCGGTGGCGTGGTCGCGTTCATTTTCGGCGACCTGATCATTCCGCCGATCCTCAACATCTACCGCAAGTACTACGGCACCAAACCCATGCTGTTCCTGTTCGTCTCCTTCTACCTGACCATGGTCCTCGCCGCGCTCTGCGTCGAGGGGCTGTTCGCCCTCGGTGGCTGGGTCCCGACACTGCGCCACGCCACGGTGGCGATGGCGACCATTTCTTTCAACTACACAACCTGGCTGAATATTGCGGCCGGCTTGGTCGCGCTCATCCTGGTGATCTCCTTCCTCCGCACAGGCGGCCCGGCAATGCTGCGCATGATGGACTCCAGCAGTCACGCTGACGACGCGCACAAGCACCATTGACCACGAACGTGATCGGCGCTCGCGTCCAAGCCTCGTGGTACGTGACCGACACAAAAAAACCCCACCGCAGAAGTCGCAGTGAGGCAATGAGTGACCGAGTGGAGCGGATCGTCACCCCGGCGAAGGCCGGGGTCCAGTGTCGAAAGCTCAGACCCCTGACCCCCTGCTTGCAAA
>SPDF01000265.1 GCA_004525055.1 Gemmatimonadales bacterium
CCAGAAGGTCATCGCGAAGCCCGCCGCGCAGCCCGTCAGGCCGCCGACCAGCGTGAAAAGGCGGACCGGGCTCACCGGATGATCGAGCGCTTCCTCGATCTCGTGGTTGGGGGCCGGGGTGTAGACCGTGAGGTCCTTGTGGCCCTGCGCCTTGAGGGCGCGAATCGCGTCCGTCGCGGCATCGACGTGGACGAAGCTGGCGAGGACGCCGGGCGTCATGGTCGCCATCAGTGGCCTCCCCGCTTCCGCGGGAACGGAATCGTTTCCTTGATTTCCTGGATCGCGACGATCGGGAAGGTTCGGGCAAAGAGCAGGAAGTACATCCCGAACCAGCCGAAGGAGCCGGCCAGGATGCCCCAGTCGGCCCAGGTCGGGTTGAGCTGGCTCCAGGACCAGGGTTCATAGTCGTTGCTGAGCGACGAGACGATGATGACGTACCGCTCGAACCACATTCCGATGTTGATGAAGATCGAGATGACGAAGAGCGCCGTCAGGTTGGTCCGGATCTTCCTGAACCAGAGCAGCTGCGACACGAAGGCGTTGCAGATGATCATGGTCCACCCACCCCACCACATCGGCCCGAACGCCCGGCGCCAGAACGTCACCTGCTCGTAGGTGCTCCCGCTGTACCACGCCACGAAGTACTCCATCGCGTAGGCGTAGAACAGGATCGACCCGACGAAGAGCGTGAGCTTGGCGAGGTTGTCGAAGTGATAGTCGACGATCATATGCTCTACGCGAAGAATCTTGCGGAGCGGGATCAGCAGGGTGAAGACCATGCCGATGCCGGAGTAGATGGCGCCGGCCACGAAGTAGGGCGCGAAAATCGTCCCGTGCCAGCCCGGGATGATCGACATGGCAAAGTCCCAGGACACCACCGAGTGCACCGAGAGCACCAGCGGCGTGGCCAAGGCGGCCAGGTAGAGATAGCCGCGGGTGTAGTGCCGCCACTGGTTGTCGCTGCCGGTCCAGCCGAGGGAGCAGGCGCCGTAGAGCTTCTTCCGCCAGCCGGAGACCTGGTCGCGCACCGCCGCGATGTCGGGCACCAGCCCGACGATCAGGAAGGTGGTGGACACCGTCAGGTACGTGCCGATCGCGAAGACGTCCCAGAGCAGCGGCGACTTGAAGTTGGGCCACAAGAAGCGCTGGTTCGGGTACGGGAGCAACCAGTAGAAGAGCCACTGGCGCCCGATGTGAATAATCGGGAAGAGCCCCGCCGTCATGACGGCGAACACCGTCATCGCTTCCGTGGCGCGGTACACGGCCGTCCGCCACTGCGAGCGGAAGAGGAAGAGGATGGCGGAGATCAGGGTGCCGGCGTGCCCGATGCCGACCCAGAAGACGAAGGTGGTGATATAGACCGACCACATGACCGGCGGGTTGTACCCCGCGAGCCCGAGCCCATCCTTCAGGAGCAGCACAAAGGTGAAGAGGCCGACGAGGAAGAGGCCGACCGCGCCGGCCAGCATCATCACGTAACCGCGGCCCGGCGTGCCGAGCGTGGCCACCACGTCCCGCGTGACCTCGGCGTGGGTCTGCGTGGGCGTATACGTGTGTGACATCGTTACGCCTCCACCCCGTTGAGGACCTTGGCCAGGTAGGTAACGGACGGCCGCACGTTGGTCTCCTCAAAGACGTGGTACCCGCGCGGGTCGGCCGCGCTCATCGCCACCCGGCTTGCCGGGTCCATCCGGTCGCCGAAGATGATGGCGTCCGACGGGCAGGCCTGCGCGCAGGCGCTCGTCACGTCGCCGTCGCGGAGCGCACGGCGCTCGAGCGCGGCCTCGTTCTGGGCGCCGCGGATCCGCTGGACGCAGAAGGTGCACTTCTCCATCACGCCCCGGGCGCGGACCGTCACGTCAGGGTTGAGCTGCAGGTTGAGCGGCTCCGGGAATGCCTTCTTGTTGTAGGCGAACCAGTTGAAGTACCGGACCTTGAAGGGGCAGTTGTTGCTGCAGTACCGCGTGCCGACGCACCGGTTATACACCTGGCCGTTGAGGCCGTCCGGCGTGTGGTAGGCCGCGTAGACCGGGCACACCGGCTCGCACGGCGCGTTGGCGCAGTGCTGGCAAAGCATCGGAACAAAGCGCGTTTCCAGCGGCTCGCCCTCATCGCCCCCCTCGTAGTACCGCTCGATCCGCATCCAGCTCATCTCGCGGCCGCGCAGCACCTCGGACTCGCCGACGGTGGGGATGTTGTTCTCCGCGTAGCAGGCGGTGACGCACGCCGAACAGCCGGTGCACTTGGCCAGGTCGATCGTCATCCCCCACTGCGGATGGTCACCGACATAGTTGCCCTTGAGCGTGGCGGCCTTCTGCGCCGCCGCAAACCCGGCAAGCGCGTCCAGCTCCCGCGGCGTGTTGATCTCGTGGGCCCCGCCCCCGGCCTCTTCGTGGTGCGCCTCTTCCGGGGTCAGCCCCTTCTGCGCCGCCGCGAGTGGCATCGCCTCGGCGATGCCACGGCCGAGCTGCCGGTTGGTGCCTTCCGTCTTGGCCACCTTCTGGTAGCGACGGGTCTTTTCCAGGGAGACACGGGTGGAGACGTAGGGCACGAAGGCCGCGTCACCGGGCGCCGCCAGCAGATCGAGCGCGTTGGCGCCACGGCCAGTGGCGTAGTCACCGAAGTTGGTATGCCCGTACCCGAGTGGGGCCGACAGCACGTCGCGACGCACACCGGGATAGAGATAGGCCGGCGCCTCGATGCTGCCCGACGCCGAGACGAGGCGAACGATCTCCCCCTCGCGGATATCGAGCTCGGCGGCCGTTTCGGGATGGATCTCCACCCACGACTGCCAGGTGATCTTGGTGACCGGATCGGGGTTCTCCAACAGCCACGGCTTGTCGGCGCCGCGTCCGTCGTAGAGCATCGGGGAGGCGGACGGCGCGAAGAGGAACTCCCCCTCGCCAGTGAAGGCGGGAGAGGTGCCCACGACCTGCTGTGCGCCGGCGGCCAGACTCACGGGGGTCGGGGTTGGCGCGGCGTCATAGATGCCACCCTGGGCGACGGTGCTCACCCACCAGGTGGGAAAGTCCATGACCCCGTGGCGACGCGCCGCAGCCTGCCACTGCCCCTTGAGGTACGCATCCCACGAGACGGCTTCGAGCCCGGCGAGCGGGCCACCCAGCACCTTGGCCACCCGCAGGAGCACCTCGCCCGTGGGGAGCGTATCGAAGACCGGTTCCATGACCGGCTGCATCAGCGATTGAATGCCGGCACGGGGGCGCAGGTCGTCCCAGCGTTCGAGGCCGTGCGACTGTGGCAGCAGGAGGTCGCACATGGCGGCGGTCTCGTCGAGGACGAGCGCGGTCGA
>SPDF01000257.1 GCA_004525055.1 Gemmatimonadales bacterium
CCGCATGCCGGCTACCCCCTCGTCCCATCCCGCGATAACCCGCCCCTGCCCCAGCGGAAACGAGAACGGCTTTCCGGCGTTCTTGCTGCTGTCGAAGAGGTTGCCGTTGGCCAACCAGCCACTGTATTCCACCACGGCTACAGACCCACGGACCGCCTCGGCACCGGTCCCCTCGGTCAGGTCCTTCCAGTACAACCCACTTTCGGTCCGGGCCATCATGTCGATGTCGACATTCAGGCTTGGAGCGTACGTCAGCGTCTCAGGGGCACCCACCACCAGATTCTCCTTTGCTTTGGATTGTGCGCCGAGCGGCTTGGAACGCACGGCGTCGAGTGAGCAGCCGGTGAGCACGGCGAGGACGAGGCAGAGTGTGGCACGGCGCATCAGGAGCTCCTTGAAAGATGGGCGCGGGCGAGGGAGAGGCCCTCCTCCAGGGTGGCCGCGAAGGCGAGCCGCCCGGGCGAGGGCACGATGCCGACTCGCGCCATGAACTTCGCGGGCTGGGCCTGCACCCGCACGAGAATCACAAGCGATTGGTCGCGCGCCAGGCGTGCCAGCGCCGACTCCAGGTTGACCATTCCGGTGGCGTCGATGACCGGCACCGCCCCCAGTTCCAGCAGGACGACGCCCGCCTCACCGGCGCTCGCGTGCAGCGAGTCCATCGCCTTTTCGGCCGCCCCGAAGAATAGTGGACCTGCAATTTCATACAGCACCGCCCCGGGGGGAAGCGGCTCGCGGAGCGTGTGGTGCTGGCCGTCTTCCACCAGCCTGGTTCCCGAAAGGTCGGCCATCCGGCGCATGAACAGGAGGGCCGCCAGCAGCACCCCGGCGGTCACCGCCACGGTCATGTCGAAGACCACGGTCAGGAAGAAGCAGGTCAGGAGGACCAGGGCATCGCTCCGGGGCGCCACCCGCAGCACCCGGAGCACATGCGGCACGTCGCTCATGTTCCAGGCGACCAGCAGGAGCAGCGCGGCCAGCGACGCCATCGGCAGAGCGCCAAGGACCGGGGCCAGGACCAGCATGGCCGCCAGGACCACGGCGCTGTGGGTGATCGCCGCCACCGGTGAGCGCCCACCCGCCCGGAAGTTCGTCGCCGTCCGGGCGATGGCGCCGGTGGCGGCGAAGCCGCCGAAGAACGGCGCGATCAGGTTGCCGGTGCCCTGCGCCACCAGCTCGGCGTTCGGGTCGTGCCGCGTCCCTGCCATCCCATCCGCCACCACCGCGGAGAGGAGCGACTCGATGGCGCCCAGCATCGCGATGGCGAAGGCACTCGGCAGCAGATCCTGGAGCAAGCCGAACGAGAGTTGCAGCGGTTCCGCCCCCGCGCCGGGCATGTTCCATGGCAGGATCGGCATCGGGGGCAATCGCGGGATCCCGGTGTGCACGACTCCATCGACCAGATACTGGAACCGGCTCCCGATGGTGGCCACATCAAAACCAGGGACCACTCGCCGCAGGGCCTCGACCCCGACCGCCGCGGCGACCAGGGCGACGAGCGGCCCGGGAACCTTGGTCCGGAGCCGTGGCCAGAACACGAGGATCGCCAGCGTGGTGGTCCCAACGACCGCCTCCTCCCAGCGTGCGGTCGGCATCGCGGTCATCAGACCGGTGACCCGCTCGACAAAATGCTCAGGCATCCCGGCCGGGGTGAGGCCGAAGAAGTCCTTCAGCTGCAAGACAGCGATCACCAGCGCGATGCCCGCGGTAAACCCGGCCGTCACCGGCAATGGGATGAACTGAATGAGCTTGCCCATCCGCGCGACGCCGAATCCCACGAGGATGGCTCCCGCCATCATCGTGGCGATCAGGAGGCCGCCGATCCCGAACCGATGGACGATCGGCACCAGGATGACGACGAACGCCGCCGTGGGACCGGTGACTTGCAATCGGGATCCGCCCAGCGCCGCAACGACGGCGCCCGCAACGATCGCGGTATAGAGCCCGTGTTGCGGGGGGACACCGGCCGCGATGGCGAGCGCCATCGAGAGAGGCAGGGCCACGACGCCCACCACGAGGCCCGCGATGAGATCGCTGCGGAAGCTCTTGCGCGAGTAGCCCTCGCTCAGGACTTCGCGGAGCGCCGAGGCGGGACGCAGCTTCAGTTCCGGCAGGATATTGCGTGCCTGCCGGAACCGCGAATGACGAGGCTCGTCGGGCATGCTCACGATGCTGGGTAGCCGGCGGCTTGCCGGATCCGCCGGACCTGCCGGGCATGGTGCCGGATATGTCCTGCGTAAAACGTCACACCCGTCCCGACCGGGACCCATCCACCGATCGGGTGCCGGAACCGGGCGGTGCGGGCCTCGGCCGTGGTGAGCGGCTCGAGATACCGCTCCAGACCCCGCCTCGCCTCCACCCAGCGTGCCTCCAGCTCCGCCAGCGTGACACTCCCGGTGGGAAGCACTCGCGCCACCGGCACCTTGACCCGGAGGTCCGTCTGCATGACCAGGAGCACCATCGCCATCCGGACACGCGCCACCGGTGTCACCGTGGTGCCGGGCGGCGGCCCCTTCAACATGCCGAGGAGACTCTTCTCCTCAGCAAGGACGAGGTGCTCGGTCACGTCGAGCATCGACCAGGAACCCGGCGCGGAGCGGAACGAGCGCTGCGATCCGGTCGCGGTGCGGACCGGCGCAAGGAACGCCTCACGCACCGCGTCCAGCATCGCCAGTCGGTGTGACAAATCAGGGAGCATCCCGTCTCGCTGTTCAGGAGGTGAGGCGCCGGCGGGCGCCAAGCCCGGCCGCTCTGCCCGTCGCCCACGCCCAATGAAAGTTGAAGCCGCCGATCGGTCCAAACGCATCCAGCACCTCGCCACAGAGAAAGAGCCCCGGCGTCCGGCGGCTCTCCATCGTGACGGGATCGATCTCGGACAGTGCCACGCCACCTCCCGTGACTTCCGCCTTGTGATAGCCCTCGTCCCCGGTCACCGGAAGCGGCATCGCCGTGAGCGCCGTCAAGAGCGAGGCTCGCTCGTCGCGCCGCAGTTGCGCGAGCGAGCGGTCCGCCGGCACCCCCGCCTCCTCGAGCAGCGCCAGGGCGAGCCGTTCAGGCAACTCGCGGCGCATGACGGTCGCGACCTGGGTGCGCCCGCCGACGTTGAACGCACGCTCCCAGTCCCCCCGTTCCAGCGCCCCCCACCGCGCCAGGATGGCCGGGCGGGGGCCTGCACGGGGACGCGAAAAGACATGCGAGATGTTGAGCGCGGCCGGTCCACTGAATCCGCGGTGGGTGAAGAGTAATCCCTGCGGGGGGGAGTAGCGCGGCGTCTCGGGCGGCGCGGTCAGCTGGGCGTCCAGCGACACGCCGGAGAGGTTGGTCCACCGTGCCACGCTCGTTGTCAGCGGCGTCAACGCCGGGTAGGTCGGGTGGACCGTGTGACCGAGCGATTCCACCAGGCGCAG
>SPDF01000394.1 GCA_004525055.1 Gemmatimonadales bacterium
GCCACCGCGGGAGTCGGCGGCCGCCGCACGCTCCGCCACGCGAGTATGGCGGCCAGGGAGCAGATTCCGCCGCCGAGCGCGAGGGACGTTTGCACCCCGAAATGCTCCGAGACCCACCCCGCCTGCAATGCGCCGAGGGGGGCCATGCCGACCACCATGAACGAGTAGAACCCCATGACCCGGCCGCGGAGGTGATCAGGAGCCTTGGTCTGAAGCAGCGTGTTCGTGAGGATGCTGGTCAGCGCCCAGGCGCAACCCGCGAGCGTCAGCAGAATGAGTGCCGGTCCGAACTGACCAACGAGGCTCGTGATCACCAGCACGGAGCCGAAGAGCGTGGCAAAGATGAACACCCGTCCCTCCTGCTGGACACGATGCCCCATCGCGGCCACGAACAGCGCCGCGGCGGCGGCCCCCACGCCGACCCCGGACATCAGCACGCCGTATCCGGTCGCGCCGGCACCAAGTACCTGCGACGCGTACACCGGCAGCATCGGGGCGAATGAAAACCCGAAGACGCTCAAGGTGATCGTCAGGAGGGTCAACAGGCGCGGTTCAGCGGTGCCCATGATGTAGCGCCATCCGTCACGGAAGGTCGATCGTCCGGAGGGCGCCTCGCTGGCCCCGATGAAGGGCGGGCGCATGATGGCCAGCATCCAGAGCACAGCCAGGTAGCTGGCGGCGTTGACAAAGAAACAGGCGGCGATGCCGATGGTGGCGATCACCACGCCCGCGATGGCAGGACCGATGACGCGCGTCACGTTAAAGACCGAGGAGTTGAGGGCGATAGCAGTCATCAAGTCCTCGCGTCCTGTCATTTCGACGAGAAACGACTGCCGGGCCGGAATCTCGAACGCCGCCAGAAGCCCCTGGGCCGCAGCCAGGACCATCACCCAGCCCACCGTGACACGTCCAGTCACCGTGAGCAAGGCGAGGGCCAGCGCCTCGAGCAGCATCAACGTCTGCAGGGTGAGGAGGAACTTCCGCTTGTTCACCCGGTCGGCCACCACGCCGCCATAGAGCGTGAAGAGCAGGACCGGCAGGGTGTTGATGGTGGTGACGAGCCCGACCTGGAAGGCGGAGTTGGTCAGCTGGAGCACCAGCCACCCCTGCGCCACGGTCTGCATCCAGGTGCCGCTCAGGGAAACGAACTGTCCCCCGAGAAACAGGCGGAAGTTTCGGTGGCGGAGGGCGCCGAAGGCAGGCTGCGGGACCGCGGCGGCATTCACCGCCATGCGCCCCGCACGCCTACTTGACCACCCGCTTGACGAGCTTCCCTGCGGGGAAGGTGCCATCCACCGGAAGCCCGTTGAGGAGCGCGAACCGGTCGACCGGCACCGTGGAGGAGTACCTCGCGTAGAATGCCGCCACCGTCATCGGCTTGCTGACCGTGACGATCTTGATCCGATCGGGCTGGACGTTCAGCTTCGCACCATCAGTCAGGGATCGAAAGCTCCCGATCCAGTCCCGCATCATGCGGTTGTAGGCGGTGGCCTGCTCGTCCTTCGCGATGGCCATCAGGCGGTAGGTCCGGCCGTCGTAGGTGATGAACGCGACGTACCCGCGTACAATTCCCTCCCCCACTGTCGCGCTGAATTGGGCAGACTGGGCTGGGAATCCGTTGATCTGAGCCCCGCTGGTCGTGCCAGTCGTCACGCCGTCCTGAGCCAGGAAAGTCTGCAGCTGCGTAGAGATCGGCTCGGCGCTGCCAAGCTCAAGCTGCAGGAGCCCGTCCTGTTTCTCCGCCAGGCCGGTCACCGCCGAGAATCCGTTGTTGGTCCGCCAGCCAGCGGGAAAGAGCATCTGGAACTTCAAGTCCGGATGGTAGAACGCCTGTCCATCGAAATAGCCCTGCCGGGGATCGTTGCCGTACACCATGCCATCGAGCTGGCGCATGTACACATCCCGGTCCCATGCCAGGCCCGCGTAATTGACTTTCGCGCTGTCGAGCATGCGCTGAGTCTGCGCCAAACGGTTCTCGGGGTACGGGTGCGTCACCGCCCAGGCGGGGAGTCTCTCCTGGCCGCTGGCCGACTCCACGCCCTGCAGCATGGTAAACAGGTCGAGCATCGCGTGGGGATCGTAGCCGGACCGCACGGAGTACCTGAAGCCAAGCATATCTGCCTGGCTCTCATCGTCCCGGGTGTACTTGAGGAACAGCAACTGCA
>SPDF01000146.1 GCA_004525055.1 Gemmatimonadales bacterium
ATCGGGCGGGAGGAGAGTCTGACGAGGATTCGAGCGGGCATCACCCAGGGCTGAGGGGCACGGCGCAGGATCGGTGCAACGCGCCGGACCGAATTCACCGGTTCGGCGCGCTGCCCATGATTCACAGGCTCACGAACCGCCCGGGACCAGAAGCGTACCCTCGAAGCAGCCGCGGTTTCCGACCGAGTCCTCGCACTCGAACACTGTCCCCTGCAATTTCATCCCCTGGAAATCGCCGCCACCCAGCGCCACACCGTTGATGAATTCGACCCCGCGCGGCTGCGGATACACCTTGCCGGCGGTGACCAGTCCATCGAAGGTGCCGCACCAGCCCGTCGACGCCATGCAGACCTCGTAGAGAGCGTAATCGGGGCTTGTGGTGGTAAACCATCCATTCTTCCCGTTGCTCGCCGTCTGTTCGCTCGGGTCGCTGGCGTAGAAGCAATTCTTCACCGTGCCTGCAAGGTCTCCCTCCTGAACGGAGAAGACGAGGCAGAAATGACTCCGGGACCGGCCGCTGGTGCCGTGTGAACTGGTTCCGATGAATTCGAACTCACGGAACTCCGAGACAAATGCGACTGGAATCTGTTGGCTCGGGCCACCGGCGAACATCAGCGGAATGGTGGCCGTGGCGCCCGGGCCGCCCTTGGGAGTTACCGTGATGGACTCCTTGAGCCAACCGGCCGCGTTTCCGTTCGACGCGCGACGAAACTTCTGGATTTCGTGGTAGGAGTACGGGGCGCCATCGGTATCGTAGACTGTGCCGTTGGTCGTCCACTGCCACGCCGAATTGTTCTCGATCAGGTTGCGGTGGAAGGTCTCGATGGTGTGGACCACACCCCGGTACTTCCATTCCTCCGCGAAATACTGGCAGAACGTCCGCCCCATCAAGTCCTCGGGACCGAAGAAGTCGTAGACGTAGATATTGATCTCGTCTCCCTGGGCGAGCAGGTTGCGCATCCTTCCCGCTGCGGTCTCGAACTCATTGAACTGCACGCTGTATTCGGGCCCGCCGCCCCCTCCACAGTTGAATATTTCTTCGGGATTCCCGTAGATGGTGAACACCTCTGCCTCCGGATCCTGGGTCGACACAATCCACTCCTGCAGTCCGAGGCGGATCAGGTGGGAATGGCCTGGCATGGCGGGCCCGTCTGTGACTGAAGGGGTGATGGCCTCTGGAGCCACGGGGCCGGCCCCCGGGGCCAATGGCGACGTGTCTTCGGAGCAGGCCGCGAGGGCCAATCCGGCGAAGAGCGCCGCGACACCGATCAAGCTGGGGCGTGCGGTCTGGTATTTCATTTGGCATGTCTCCTGCGATGAGAGAAACGGCCCCTGGAGGATCCTTCGCCATCTGGACGCGGCCGGTGGAAGGTGTAAGTTGGGGATCGACTCTCATGCGAGGCTGATCCCACTCTGAAGTGCGGTCAACTATTGCCTTGACAAGGGGTTGGCAGGGCATGGGAGGGCGGCGATGGCGCTGTTGCGGGTGCTTGGAACGGTTGACATCGATGGAGGCCCTGGCGACGAGAACGCCCGGGCGCTCCTGGCCAAGCCAAAACTCACCGCGCTGACCGTGTACCTCCTCTTGGCGCACCGGAACGGCTGGTGCCGCCGCGACGAGCTCGCTGCCCTCTTCTGGCCCGAATCCGACCAAGCCCACGCCCGATCCTCCCTCAGCCAGGCCCTCTACCAAGTTCGGCAGCACCTCGGCCCTGAAAGCCTGGCGATACGGGGCGCCGAGGATGTCCGATTGACCCCCGACGCCCTCTCCTGCGACGCCCTGCAGCTCCGCCAGGCCGTCGCCGAAGGCGACGACCGCTGGGCATGCGGGTTGTATGCGGGCGAGTTCATGCCGGCATTCCATATGCCGGATGCACCCGAGTTTCATCATTGGTTGGAGGGCGTGCGGGAGTCGCTCCGGTCCCAGGCCCTGCAGAGTGCGTGGAAGGCAGCTGAGGAGGGGGAGCGGGCCGCAGACCTGGCGGGCGCGGCAGAGTGTTTCCGAGTGGCTGGTGTGCTTTCAGCCCTCGACTCGGTGGGCATCGCGCGAAGCATGGCGGGCTTGGCCCGGGTGAACGCCCATGTTGACGCGCTCGAGCTCTTCGACCGCTACGGCGCGGCGCTGCGATCCGAACTGGGCGTCGAGCCGGACGCGACTCTCTCGGACCTCGCGGACGATATTCGTCGGGCCGGGCTGGGTCGCGTCCCCGACATCAACGCGCCATCGGTTCCTGGAGAGGTAGCGTCCCGCGTCGAAGGGGGGCCACCGCGTCCGGTCGAGCGAGCCCCGTGGCAGAAAGGGGCACTGCTTCTCGTCCTCGCGGCGGTCCTCATCGCCGTGGTGGCGCAGTTGCCGTCCGTCAGGCCACGCGTCACGCCTGATCCTTCCCGCCTGCTGATTCTTCCCTTCACCGAGGAGGGTACGGCAACAGGGGAGGACCGTACCTGGCTCACGACGACACTCCCGATCAGCCTGCGACCACTGCTGGACGGGGCGGGCGGGCTCACCGCCGTGTCTGAATCTCAGGCGACCCGGGTATTCACGGCTCATGGCCTGAATGAGGGAGGGGAACTGTCCGCGGCAAACGTTTTGCAGGTCGCCGAAGCGGTGGGCGCCGGGTACTACCTGACGGGGAGGGTGCTGCACGATGCCGGCCGGCGTCGACTCCACGCCGAGCTGGTCGAGACGGAAACGGGAGAGGCGCGGGTCGTCGTGCGCCTGCCCATTGACTCGCTCGATACATTCACGGTGGCACATCGCCTGGCGGGAGAAATCCTCATTGGGCTGTTGGGCGAAGAATCACGCTCCCCGCAGTTGTTGTCGCAATCACTGGATGCGCTCAGGGAATACGTAGATGGGTGGGTCGCGCGGCGCGACGCGCGGTACCTGGACGCGATCCGGCACTATCAAGCCGCCATGCGTATCGACAGTACGTTCGCGCTGGCCGCGCTCGCGTACCGCGAGTCCGCGATGTGGCTCCCCGACGGCACGCCGCATCGCCTGGCCCTACTCCGTGCCGACAGCATCCTGGCGCGGTGGCCCGACCGCCTGAGCACCGCCGATCAGGCACTGGCTGCCGCCATGCTGGCTACGTACAGGAACAATGAGGACGGGCCGGCTGTCCTGACGACACTGCGGGAGGCGACCCTACGCGCCCCGGACCGCGCCTCCGCGTGGTTGCTGTTGGGCGATTTTCTCCTGCACGATGGCCGCATGCTCGGGATCCCAAACTCGATCACCCTGGGCGGGGCAGCGCTCGACAGCGCAGAACGGCTCGACAGTGCGCTGCCCGAACCCCGAAGGCACCTTGTTGAGATCCGGTTTGCGCAGCACGACACGGCGTTCGCCCGCCGCTACCTCACAGAGCACCCGCCCGACACCACCGCCTTCGATCATCTCGCATGGGTGGCGGCGGAACTTCTCGGCGACCCCATAGCGATGGAGACATTCGGGCAAATCCTCCCCACCGGTCCAACCAGGACCTGGCTCTGGATGCTGCTCTGGTCCGCGCGGGCTGGCGCGGGATTCACCCAGGCCGACAGCGCAGCTGTCCTGCTCAGCGCGAATCCTTCGCTCGACGATGTCAGTCGAGGTGAGGAACGGTTCGTCCTTGCGCACTACCGTATCAATCGCGGCTGGCCGGTCAATGCCGAGAACACCGTCGCGACAAATGCTCACTACCCCGCTCGTCGGCACCAGGCACTGGGTCGGCTCGAGCTGGGCCTTCCGCTGCCCTCGACCTGGGTGGACCTCAGCGCCCTGGCGCAGCAAGTGATGGCCACCCTGGGCGGCCTTGATCCCATGGATCATCTCTGGGCGGACTGCCACCTCGGCGCGTGGCATGCGCTCAACGGACGGGCGCGCCTCGCCGACAGCCTCGCCAACGAACTGTCCCGGTGGAATGAAGACCCGGGTCTCCGACGCGGACCCATCGCCCGTACCTGTCCCCACGTGATTCGCGCGCTCCACGACTCGACCCCCGATTTCAGGGCCCTTCGATTGGCCGACAGCCTGCTGCTGAGTGAGCCGGCCGCGACTCTGCGGATCGACCTGACCCGGTGGAACCTGCTGTTGGCGCGCGCCTACCGGGACCGGGGTCGGCCGGACCTCGGGCTCCCGCTCACGACCCGCCTAGGGTTCATCGTCGAGTCATCGGCGTACCAGACGCCGGCGTTACTGCTGGAGGGCGAGCTCAGTCTCGCGACTGGAGATACGGCGCGGGCGGCGCGGGCCTATGCCCTCGCGGCGGCGTTTCTCTCGGCGCCCGCGCCGGCATTGGCGGCGTCGGCAGATTCTGTGGCCGCGTTGTCCCGAGAGCTCGCGAAGTCCGCGTGCGGGGGAGATTGTGGGCCCTATCAGTGGTAGGACCTCTCAGTTGATTCGATCCACCCGAACTACCTAGAGCGGGAACCGGCACCATGCGCGTGGCCATCATTCAAGCCGAGCTCTCCCCGACTCTGGCGGTTGGCCTCACGGATTTTGTCGAACCGGCTGAACCGGGAAGTAGTGTTCGTAGTACCATGCGCTCGACCGATCCTGTATTTCACCGTAGCAGTAGGCCTGACCATCGACCAGGCGCAGGCAAAACTCACTGTTGGAGGCGAAGCTCTCAACCGGTAGCCCACTGACGCCGAGAACGGGCGCCAGCGCCTCGAGTCCGGCGCCTTCCCACCGCCCCTGTTGGCCACTTGCCTGGACAACCTGGGCCCATTGCCAACCGGCCGAGAGCGAAAGCGCGCCGGTCAAGACCTCCGTGGGAAGCAAGACGTCAGGCCCCACCTCATCCTCCCCCCAGCACCACACCTTCCCCTCAGCTTCTCGGCCGCAGGCGAACCCATCCACTACGGCGATCTCGACGAAGCGATGGCCGCCGCTCACCACGACCGGAGTCGCTGAAGAATCGGTGGTCCCGTCACCCAACGGACCGGGCCCCCAACAGGCAGCTGTCGAATCCGCATGCAAGCCACAGACGGTGATGCCTCCGCGGGCGAACCGACCATCGATCGACAGCAGCGTGAAATGCGGGGAGCTCGCGACTTGGGCCACGCCCCCAGGAGGGGACCAGCACCAGGCCGTAGAATCGCTAAGAGCGATTCCGCAGTAGCCGAGGGAGATGTTTGTACCGACAATTCCCCGGATCGGCGGGAGCCCAGGCACTGAAGACATGCTCGGGCTGGCTTCGTTGGCACACCAAGTGCCGCCCGACAAATCCGTGGCGCAAACGGAGGTGAAGCTGACCGCCACCTCACCGAACTCCCTCGAATCGTCAACCAAGCCTGGGCTTTCGTCCGTCCATCCAAACTGCGGCAAGTGCGAAGCGGGGGA
>SPDF01000061.1 GCA_004525055.1 Gemmatimonadales bacterium
GCCCGGCCTGCACGCTCAGCAACTCCGGCGAAAGCCCTGCGGCTCCGCCCTGAGCGTGTGCGACCGATCCCATGGTCAATAGTGCGGTGGTGATCGCCAGCACGTAGCGAGGCAAGCGATGTGTGGTGCGGGAGAGGGCCGTCATGCTCATGAGTGAACCTCGGGCTGTAAGTGAAGGGACTTTCACACCTCCACAGTACGTCCCGGCCCAGAAAACGCAAGCAGCCTATTTGCCTTGCCGACAACTACTTGTGCCACACCAACCAATTGTGTATCTTCAATGTATCTACACAACTAGGACTGCCGATTGCGAACTCGTATCTCCAAGTGGGGCAACAGTTTGGCCGTTCGCCTCCCGAAGCCATTCGTGGAGGAACTCGGGCTCCGCGAGGGGTCCGAGGTCGAGCTCGTAGTCCGTGGTGGCCAGCTCATCCTCACGGCGGCAAATCGGGAGTACGCCCTCGAGGAACTGGTAGACGGCATCACCAAGGAGAACCGCCACCAGGAATCGGACTGGGGCCGGCCCAAGGGCCGCGAAATATGGTAGCACCCGACCGGGGTGATCTCGTTTGGGTGACCATCGACCCGGCCGATGGCGGCGAACCAGTCCGCCGCCCGGCCTTGGTGGTCTCTCCGGCTCTCTATAATGCGCGCTCTGGCCTGGCGCTGATGTGCGCCGTGGGCCGGGAAGCGAAGGGATACCCGTTCGAAGTGGCCCTCCCCGATGGACTTCCGGTCGAAGGCGTCGTGCTGGCCGACCATCTGCGGAGTGCCGACTGGAATGCGCGCCGCGCTGAAATCGCCGGGCGCGTCCCGGCATCAGTGGTGGAGGATGTGCTGGCGAAGCTCAAGCCGCTCTAATAGGGCCGAGGACCGAGACACGAAGTGGAGATCATCACGTGGCACTAGACGACCTGGTTCAACTGACGAACGGCACTGCTCGCGTCCGCGGCACCTTCCGCGTCAACGGCGAGACGCGCGAGGCGCTGTACCGTCCGCACGTCACGCTCCTCGAGTTGCTGCGGGAGGATCTGCAACTCACCGGTACCAAGCACGGCTGTGAACTCGGCGAGTGCGGCGCGTGCACCGTGCTGGTCGAGGGCGTGCCGGTCCTCTCCTGCCTGGTACTCGCGCAGGCGGTGGAAGGGCAGGAGGTGTCCACGGTCGAAGGGATGGCCGACGGCCCCACACTCCATCCGCTGCAGCAGGCCTTCGTGGAGCTCGGCGCCGCGCAGTGCGGGTACTGCACGCCCGGCGTACTGCTCGCCGCCGAGGCGCTGCTCGAAGAGAATGCCGCCCCCAACCGCGACGCAATCAAGCTCGCGCTCTCCGGCAACCTCTGTCGCTGCACCGGCTACATCAAGATTTACGAGGCGATTGAGTTGGCGGCGACGAGGATGAGAGGAGAACAGGCGGAGCCGAAACGCGAGACGCTACATGGCTACTAAAGAGAAGGCGGGGAAGCGGGGAGGCGGGGAAGCGACCGCCTCGTACGCGGTCATCGGTACCGCAAGGCCGAAGACCGACGCTCCCGGCAAGGTCGCCGGCCAGACGCTCTTCGCGGACGACATCGTGCTGCCGCGGATGCTCTGGTGCAAACTGCTCCGCAGTCCACACCCCCACGCGCGCATCGTGTCGATCGATACGTCGCGCGCGTTGGCGCTTCCGGGCGTCGAGGCCGTCATCACCGGGGCCGATCTGCCGATCCCCTTCGGCATTCTCCCGGTCAGCCAGGACGAACACGCCCTCTGCCCGGACGTGGTCCGATTTGTCGGAGACCCGGTCGCCGCGGTGGCGGCGATCGACGAGGAAACCGCGCTGGCCGCGTGTGGGCTGATCGAGGTGACCTTCGAGCCGCTCCCTGTGGTCGGCTCGGTGAATGATGCGGCGACGATGCCGTCACCCCAACTGCACGAGTACGCCGACGAAGGAAACTGGCACAAGCTGGTACACCTGCAGTTCGGGGAACTGGACGAAGGCTTCCAGCGCGCCGACCTGGTGCGGGAGGACCTCTTCCTCTACGAGGGAAACACCCACCTGCCGATGGAGCAGCACGCCAGTATTGCACACGCCACCCCCGACGGGCGGGTGACGATCTGGTCCAGTACGCAGACGCCGCACTACCTGCACCGCGCCCTCTCCAAGGTGCTCGACTTCGCCCCCGCACGCGTTCGTGTCATCGCCACCCCGAACGGCGGGGGTTTCGGTGGCAAGAGCGATCCGTTCAATCACGAAATCGTGGTGGCCAAGCTGAGTCTCGTGACCGGCCGGCCGGTGAAGATCGGCCTCACCCGTGAGGAGGTCTTCTACTGCCATCGTGGTCGGCATCAGGCGCTGATGAAGATCCGGACCGGGGTCACCAAGGACGGTGCGATCACCGCCATGGACTTCGAGTCATATCTCGATGGTGGTGCGTACGGGTCGTACGGCGTGGCGTCGCTCTATTACACCGGCGCGCTGCAAACGGTCACCTACGACGTCCCCACCTACCGGTTTCGCGGCGCCCGCGCATTCACCAACAAGCCGCCGGGCGGCCCGAAACGCGGACACGGGACCACGCAACCGCGCTTCGCCGTGGAAGTGCACCTCGACAAGATTGCCGAGGAGCTCAAGCTGGATCCAGCCGAACTTAGGCTCCGGCACCTCGTGAAGCCAAACGAGGTCACCGCCAACTGGTTGCAGCTCGGCACCGTCGGTCTCGAGGCGTGCATCAACAAGGTGGTGGAGGGCTCACGCTGGAAGGAACGCTTCCGGAAACTGCCGTATGGCCGGGGGCTCGGCCTGGCCTGCTCCTCCTATATCACCGGCGCAGGCCTCCCCATCTACTGGAACGATATGCCCCACTCCGGTGCGCAGATCAAGTGCGACCGAGGCGGCGGCGTCACCATCTTCTGCGGCTCGACGGACATCGGCCAAGGATCCGAGTCGGTGCTCGCGTATGTGACCGCCGAAGTCCTCGGCATCGAGCCGGCGGACATCAAGGTGGTCACCGCCGACACCGATCTCACCCCGGTCGACCTCGGCAGCTACTCCTCGCGCGTCACGCTGATGACCGGCCAGGCGGCGATGCAGGCCGCCTCCAGGGTCCGCGACCTGATCGCCTCCGCAGTTGCCACCAAGCTGGACGTACCGGTGGGCCGGCTCGTGTTCGGTGGGCGACGGGTCTTCGACGCACAGGACCCCGACACCGGCCTCACCTTCCGCGAGGCCCTGGGCATTGCCGAGGCGAAGCACGGAACACTCGGTGCCGTGGGCAGCTACACGCCGCCGCGCTCACCGGGCCGCTACCGCGGCGCCGGTGTTGGACCATCCGCCGCCTACAGCTACACCGCGGCAGTGGCAGAGGTAGAGGTGGACCCCGATACCGGCATCGTGCGGGTGCCCACCATCTGGATTGGCCATGACATCGGGCAGTGCATCAACCCGGCGCTCGTGATGGGGCAGGTTGAGGGCGGCGTGTACATGGGCCTCGGCGAGGCGTTGATGGAGGAGATGGCGTACCGCGAGAAGCTTGGCCTGGTGCACAAGTGGCCGTCGATGCTGGAGTACAAGAGCCCGACCACCATGGAAATGTGTGATGTCATCACCTACCTGATCGAGGATCCCGATCCGAACGGTCCGTTCGGCGCCAAGGAGGCAGGGCAGGGGCCATTGAATCCCGTCATGCCCGCCATCGCCAACGCCATCTACGACGCGGTCGGTGTGCGCATCGACGAAGTGCCGATGAGCGCACCGAAAGTGCTGAAGGCGATTCAGGCGAAGCTGCGCGGGAAGGACCCGCGATTCGGGCCGAGCCGGACGCCGACGGTGCCGTGGCCGGAGCGGACCTATGTCCGCACCCCCGCTCAAGGCGGGAACGGAAGAGACTGAAGTTGATCGCCCCGATGACCGGGCCGGCGTTGGGAACGATCTGGAGGAGGGTTGGTGAGCGGTTGCGCGATGTTACCAACTCGCCGACCACTCGCGAACCATCCTCTCTGGAGGACCGTCCCGAGCCGGGCGACCACCTCACCGAATCGAACCGAGGGCTGAGGGCTTGAAACCATGTTAAGACTGCCACCGCACGACACGTCCTTCCCCACGTCGATCGCCGACGCGGTCGCGCTGCGCGTGAATGCCGGGGCGGTGGGGGCATACGTGGCTGGTGGAACCGACCTCTATCCCAACATGAAGCGCCGGCAGCAGGAGCCGAGGCGGGTCATCGACGTGCGGCGGATTCCGGAATTGAACCGCCTTGAGGTGGCCGCGGACGGCACTCTCGTCATTGGCGCCGGGGTAACGCTGACACGATTCATGCGAGACGCCCGCGTTCGTGCGGACTGGCCCGCGCTGGCGCATGCCGCGAGTGACATTTCCACACCGCTCTTGCAGAACATGGGGACGGTGGGTGGTAACCTTCTGCTCGACACCCGTTGCAACTATTACGATCAGGGCTATGAGTGGCGGAAGGCCATCAACTTCTGCATGAAGAAGGATGGCGATACCTGCTGGGTGGCGCCGTCGAGTCCGCGCTGCTGGGCGGTGCAGTCGAGCGACCTGGCGCCGGTGATGGTGGCCCTGAACGCGCGGGTGGTGCTGGCGGGTCCCGACGGTGAAAGAACCATTCCGGTGGCGGCGCTATACCACGATGATGGGATGGCGTTCCTGACCAAGCGGCCGGAGGAGTTGCTGGTGCGAATTGAAGTTCCCGCACTGACGGGTGCACGGGCGAGCTATCAGAAGCTCAGGCGCCGGGGCGCTTTCGATTTTCCGGTCTTGGGCGTGGCCGCGTGGGCGTCGTTCGATGTGGCGGGGCAGGTCTCGGAGGCGAGGATCGTCTTGGGGGCGGTCGGTTCGCATCCGAAGTCGGTGCCGGAGGCGGCGGCCGCGCTTGTGGGTGGTACGCTTGCCGACGATCAGCTCGACGAAGCGGTGCGACTGGCGAGCAAGCTGGCCAAGCCGCTCGACAACACCGATTTCACCATCGGGTGGCGGAAGGAGATGGCCTCAGTGTTTGTGCGGCGGGCGCTGAAGGGGCTGCGGCCGGGGGGAACCTGAGCTACGTCGTCTGCGTGAGCGTCGCGGTGAGCGTGAAGCCGACGCCAGCAAATACGCCGCGCAGTTCGTCCCCGTCCACTTCCCAGCTCGTGTCGCGTATGAAGGTGTCGGCGACGTGGTCAAACGTGACAATACCGGTTTCTGCGTTGTAGCTATAGGTGCCGTCGAGCGCGAGGATTTCTTCCTCGCCGGATTCTGAAAAGGAGGCCGGAACGACCATGCTCCCCGTTGTCGTACCCGACGGGGTGAGCACGATGGAAATCGTGGCGCCTTCTGCGATCAGGTCGGTACTGCCAGTGGGCTCCGTCGCCAGCAGTGTGGTGGCGGAATAGGTCCCACTCACGGTGGCCGGATGCGCGGGGTTCCCGCTGACACCGGTGGTTGAGGGGCCGCCATCGCCACAGGCCGCGATCAGGAGGAAGAAGCTCAAGGCGACGAACGAACGAGCCAGGATGGGTAGTCGCATGTGGAGGCCTCCGGAGAGAACGGCTCGTGGACCGCGAAGTTGGCCAACGGATGACCTAAACTAATCTAGAACATAAACCCGGTGCCCAGCCAGATCGACGAGCCCTGGGAACTGCCGACGATCGTCAGCACCCCGCCCAGGGAGCGGTCTGGGAGCGCGAGCCAGATCCCGCCGCCCGCACTGCCATGCCAGATATTGTCGTCGTCACTCGCGTTGAACACCCGCCCCAAGTCGCCAAGGCCAACGACCCCGAACTGCCAGGGGACCACGAGAGGGAAGGTCGCCACGTGGATGCGCAGTTCCGCGTTGCCGAACGCCGACGCCTCGCCGGCATAGCGTCCCGCCTCATACCCACGCAGCGTCCTCGAGCCTCCGATGAACGCCGCCTCGTGCACCGGTGGCTCGCCCATGTTTATTCGAGCGCTTGCCCGCACGGCCAGGGTCAGTCTCGGGAGGTCCGGCAGCGTGAGATATCCCGCCACCGACGCTTGCATCGATCCGAACGGCGTTCCCGATCCGAAGAGGATTGGGTAGTAGGTCCCCCCCGCACGAATGTACATGCCGTGGCGCGTGAAAGTGGTGGCGTCCCGAGTGTCATAGCTCGCAGAGGCCGCGGCCCCAATCTGTGCATAATCCGGCACGCCGTAGGGTCTGGTGAGGTTGATATAGTTCAGCACCAGTGTGTCGGTGCGCACATGCTTGAAGACGGGTCCGACCCTGATCCGAGTCCGGGGCGTCATCCGGTAGTCCCAGGCGGGATAGATGTAGAGCTGCCGCTGCCGCGCGAGGTAGAAGTTGGCTGGCTGAGTGAACGGTGTCGTGTTGCCGTATCCGAAGAAGTGCAACACCGCGATTTCCGAGAGGCCGGCATCGAGGGTGAGCGTCTCCCGTGACCGTCGGCGCCAGAACTCCCCTTTCAACTCGATCGCGTAATTGTTCGTAGCGGTCGCGTATCCCGCCCGGATAGTGAGCTTGCGGTAGTAGGGATCGTGGCCCACGCGGTAGGTGGTCAGGGCGACGCCGCCACCGATCAGGAGCCCGACGTCCGAGTTGACATTAAGCCAGATGACCGGCCCGACGTCGGTGCCGTGCAGCGGGACCGGGGGTGGGCGCGTGAGGTCGAGGTCCTCCACCTCCGGAACTGGCAGCGTGTCACGGACCACCTCCGCCCGGGTTGTGCCCACCGTTGTGTTTCCGCCGTAAAAGGTGGTGCGGCGTCCGCTGCCGAACTCGCCGCTGACCGTGAGGGTGGGGGACCATGCAACGTCCAGTCGTGGGCCGGCGGCCCCTGGCCCGACCAGGTCCAGTCGATCCACCCCTCCCCCGAGATAGAGCGCAACCGCGCCGGTTTCATCTGGTGCGTACGCGCGCACGAGTCCGTCGCGAAACGTGAGCGTCATCGCTCCGTCTCCATGACGGGTGACCGTCACGGTGTCCCCGCCGGGGGTGCCAAAGAAGGCAGCCTCCCGGTTGACAAGGCGGTACAGCCCACGGGCGGCTTTCGGCAACAGGTCACGACGTGCCCGAAGTGCGGTTGCCAGGGGTTCGGCGCCGGTCGCGAGGTAGGCGGCTGGAAGCCGTTGCACCGCCGCGTCGATCGCGGAATCGGTCAACGCCGCCTGGAGCGCCGTCGTCACCGAATCCCACACGGGCCAGTTCAGCAAAGCGAGCAGCTGGCGGTCGAGGGTGCGCTGGTAGTCCATCACGCCGAGACGTTTCTGGTAGTCTACGCCGAAGTCCACAAACCCCGGCACGTCCCCCCGCACCAGGCCGGTCAGGAAGCCGTCGTACTTCGCAAACGCCCGCTCGCGGTTGCGCGGCAGTGGAGTCCACCGATGGGTCGACTCGTCGCGAATCCACCGCCACTCGTTCGGCTTGTCGTCTACCGAGCCGACGTAGGTGTCGAAGAGTCGCTCACGCAGGTAGGCGACCGCATCGAATTGGCGTCCCCCGTCCGACCGAAGGCTGTCGAGCACTTCGGCAGTGGATCGACCCTCGGTGCTGCTCGCGATGAGATACCCGAGTTGACCGGCATCCGAACTCAGCGCCGAGTCGGCCATCCGGACCAGCTCCGTGGGGGCGACGCGGATCCCGACCGCCTCCGCGAGCGCCGCGACGACCGGC
>SPDF01000404.1 GCA_004525055.1 Gemmatimonadales bacterium
CCGAGCAGGCCGCGGCGGAGCGGGAAGTGGATGCCCGCAGCGACCTGTACAGCGTCGGCTGTGTCCTCTACGAGATGCTTGCCGGGGAGCCGCCCTTTACCGGGCCGACGGCGCAGGCCATTCTCGTGAAGCGCATGACCGACCCGGCGCCCTCGGCCCGGCGCCTTCGGGACACGATTCCGGTCGAGGTGGACACTGCCCTCTGCAGCGCCCTGGCCCGTGCCCCCGCCGACCGCTTCCAGACGGCCGCCGACTTTGCGCACGCCCTGCGCGCGGGGTCGGGGTCGCACCCCACACCTGCCCTTCTCCCCTCGGCACATCGGAGCCGCCGGTCTCTTGTCACCGTCCTGGGCGTGGTGGTGCTCCTCGCGGCTTCCGTCCTCTGGTTTCGGCGGGACGATTTGGGGTCCGCACCGGGACGGCGCCTTGCCCTGACCGATTTGGTCGTCACCAACCGTGATCCCTCCACTGACTACCTGCGTGCTGGCATTCCAGACTACCTGGTCTCCGCGCTCCGCCGGCTGCCAGGCCTCGAGGTCATGCCGATGAGCATCGTGCGCCGGGACTCGGCGCTCACCTCGCCGGTGGACCTCGGTCGGAAACTGGGGGCCACGGCGGTGCTGACGGGGACCCTCTCCCGGTTCGGGGGGAGGCTTGCCGTCAATTCCGAACTCGTGCAGGTGTCGGACGGCCGGCTCCTCTGGTCAGGGCAGTTCGAATACCCGGATACCGCCTACGCCGGCCTCGTGCCGATGCTGGTCGGGGCCATCGCGGACTCGCTGCGCCTGCAGCTGAGTGGTGGGGATCGGCAGGATGTCATCGCGCGCGCGACGGTGGATCCGGCGGTGCTCGATTTGCTGCTTCGGGCGCGGCACACCTATTCGCGAGGCACACTCGGCGCGCCCGGCGACTCGGCGATTATTGACTCTGCGCGCACGATGTTCCAGCAGGTCCTCGAGCACGCACCCCATACTCCGGAGGCCCTCTGGGGAATCGCCGCCACCTACAACATCGCCTACCTTCGCGGGTGGGATGTTCCGGGGCTCACACCGTTACAGGTGTACGCCAGCTCCGATTCGCTGAATCAACTGGCCATTGCGCTCGACAGCACCCTCGGGCCGGCCTGGGTCACCCTCGCCGTCGATCGCCTCTATGTAAAGGACGACTTCGAGGGAGCGCTCGATGCCTTGCAGCGCGCCATCGCGGCGGACTCCGGTTTCGCCGACAGCTACCGCATCCGTGGAATTCTCCGTCAGGAAATCGAGGGTGATATCGAGGGGGCCCTGCACGACTTCCGCCGGGCGGTGGAGCTGGAGCCCACCCTTGCCCGCCTGAACAGCCTGGCGGCCGGCCTCATGGCCGACCGACGCTATGCGGAGGCGGTGCCCGTCCTCGAGCGATCGATGGCCACCCGGCCGAACGCGGGGGCATGGACTCGGCTCATTACCACCCTCGAGCGGCTGGGCCGCCACGGGGATGCCACGCAGATTCGGCGACGGGTGGACTCCGCAGGCGCCTCGGCCGCGCCCTTCGAGGCCGCCCTGGCCGCCCAGGACACCGCCGCCTATCAGGTGGCTCGCCGCGCGGAGCTCCGTCGGGCGGCCGATTCGCTCCTCGCGCGGCAGAGCCGGCTTGATGTGGCCCCGGCGGAGCGGTATACGGTCGCCGAACTCCGGATCGATGCCCTCCTCTGTGAACTGGGAGACTCAAGGAAAGCGATGGACCTTGTCGAGGACCTCTACCGCATCCGGCCGAAGCGGGTGCGTTGGGTCGTCACCAACGTCGATCTCGGCTGCCTCCGGAAGGACCCCAGGTACCTGCCGATGGTCAAAGCGGCCGGAATAGAGCAGTACCTCCGGAACTAGCGTCTCGGCTCCTGGGGCACCAGCCTCTGGCCTTCCCCCTCGCCTTCCGTAGATTGACTGACACATCTCTATGAATCTTCTCACATCCCTGCAGGGTCCCCTGGCCGGTCGCTACCGGCTCGAGCGCGAGCTTGGGCGCGGGGGGATGGCCGTCGTCTTCCTCGCCGCTGATCTCAAGCACCACCGCCAGGTCGCCATCAAGGTGCTCCGGCCGGAACTCTCCGCCTCGGTCGGCCACG
>SPDF01000132.1 GCA_004525055.1 Gemmatimonadales bacterium
GATCTTCCCCCGCCTTCTGCCTCTGTCGGTCCCGCCGCCATCTGGTTGGCTCGCCAGGGCGCGGCACCCGGCATTGTCTTCGCCGTCTGCTGCCTCGCGATACTTCCGCTGGCCCAGTACCTCGGCGAGGCGACGGAGCATCTTGGGGAACGAACCGGACCGACTGTTGGTGGATTCCTGAACGCCACGTTCGGCAACGCCGCCGAACTGATCATCGCGATCTTCGCTTTGCAGGCAGGATTGATCGAACTGGTCAAGGCGTCGATCATCGGCAGCATCCTCGGGAACCTGCTGCTCATCCTCGGGCTGTCGCTGATGGCCGCGGGAATGAACAAGCCGCTCTTCGCGTTCAATCGCACCGCCGCCGGGATGGCCGGCTCGATGCTCGCGCTGGCTGTCGCCGCCATGGTGTTCCCGGCGCTCTTCCACGCGACCCATCCGGAGGCGGCCAGCCTGGTCGAGCTGCATCTCTCCGAGGGTGTGGCCATCGTGCTGGGTGTGGTCTACCTGCTGTCGCTCCTCTTCTCGTTGCGCACGCACCGGCGGCTCCTCGGCGGCGAGCCGCACCCGACGGTGCATCCGGTTTGGGGAGTCCCGCGCGCGTTGGCGGTGCTCGCCCTCGCCACGGTCGGCATCGCGGTGATCTCGGAGATCCTGGTCAGCGCCATCGGGCCGTTGACGGAGGGCGGCCTGCTCTCCCAGGCCTTCCTCGGCCTGATCATCATTCCGGTCATCGGGAACGCGGCCGAGCACGCGTCGGCGGTGGCGGTCGCCCGGAAGGGCAAGGTCGACCTCGCGATTCAGATCGCGATGGGATCGAGTACTCAGGTGGCGTTGTTCGTGGCACCGGTCCTGGTTGGTGTGGGCGTACTGCTCGGCGTAGAAATGAACCTCGTGTTTACGCCGTTCCAGGTCCTTGCACTTGCCTTGGCGACCGGCGTCAGCGCCTTGATGACCCTCGACGGTGAATCTCACTGGTTCGAGGGGGTGCAGTTGTTGGCGTTGTACGTGCTGGTGGGGCTGGCGGCGTATTTCATTTGACTTCGCCAGAACAAGCTCCTAAGTTAGTTGTGTATAAACTCTTACGGGGTGCCATGGGTGCGTAGCCGCCCGACGATTCTCTTCCATTCGCCGGATGCGCGCCCAGTGCCTGAAATTCTGCGGCGCTGGGCCGAAGCCCGCGGCTTTCCCACACTCGAGTTCCGGGGCGGGGCAGAGCTTGAGGCCATTGTGCTCCGAGGCGCCTCGTGCCTGATCTTTCTCGACGGCGACGACACCGGCGGCGAGGGTCTCGCCATGGTGCGCCGCTTGAAGGCCGATGCCTTCACGGCCATCGTACCGGCAGTGGTCCTCTCTGGGACGCACGCACCGGAACGCGTCGGGGAGTGGTTCGCCGCCGGGGCCGATGAAGTGATTACCGGGTTCTTCGCACCTGCCGAGCAACGGGCGCGGCTCGATGCGATGCTACTGCGGACGGAGCGGGACGTATCGGTGCATCCGTCCACGCGCTTGCCGGGGACGACGGAAATCGAGCGGGCCATCCGGCTGCAGCTGGAGTCCGGGGACGAATTCGCGGTATGCTACGCGGACCTCGACCACTTCAAGGAGTACAACGACCGGTACAGTTACTATGACGGCGACCGTGTCATTTTCATCCTCTCGCGAATCCTGCACGACGTGGTGCGCGGGCTGACCGGCCCGGCCGGATTCGTGGGGCACATTGGTGGGGACGACTTCATCTTTGTCATCCCCTCCGCGAATGTCGGTGAGGTCTGTGGGGAGGTGCTGTCGGTCTTCGACACGCTGATCCCGCTGCAGTACAACGATCAGGACCGTCGGGCGGGGTATTTCTTCGGCAAGGATCGCCGGGGGCAGCTGCACCGGGTGCCGTTGATGACGCTGTCGATCGGCATCGTGACGAACAGGAACCGCCGCTTCGCGCACCCGGCGCAGGTGAGCGAGCTGGCAACGGAAATGAAGAGTTACGCCAAGACCCTTCCCGGGTCGGTGTTCGTGGTTGACCGCCGTCATGCGCCCGAGGGTGAGTCGCCGGCCACCGGCGAATTCCGGGACAAGCGTTGAGGACGCCGCAATGAACGTGACCTGCCCAGGCTGTTCGACCGTCTTCCGGGTGGACCCCGCCAAGGTCCCCGCCGGCGGCGTGCGCGCGCGGTGCTCGGTCTGCCGCGCCGTCTTCCGTGTGGAGTCGGAGCCGGCCACGCCGCTCGCGACACCCCTCCCCACGCCGGCACCGGCACCAGCCCCGGCGACGCCGACCGTCCAAGACCGCGCTCCGTTCGAGCCACCCGCTGCTCCACCACCACCACAACCGCCTGCGTCGGCGCCCGGGCGGGTGCGCCCTGCCGATCACGGGGCCGCCTCGCCGCCGTTCGTGGTGCCACCGCCGAGATCCACGCCGGCGCGGCCAGCAGCGACGACCTATCCGCCTGCCCCCTCTGGCGGCGCCCCGCACGTACGGCCGCCCTTCTCCTCCCGCCCGGTGAGCATCGCGACCCCGTCCGCGCCGCGGACCTCGTCGCCGCGGCCTTCGGTGAACCCCTTCCTCTCGAAGGATCCGGGACAGAAGGCCCGCCGGCTGGCGCGGGCCCTGGTGTCCGACATCGTGGTGTATCATCCCGAGAAGCGGATCGAGGGGCTCCGGCACGGCACCCTGAAGCAGATCTTCGATGAGGAGATCAAGAAGAGTTGGGAAGAGTTCGCCGGACAGGTGGGGCGCGACGTGGCAGAGTCCACGACCCACTTCAACGACGCCTTGAACGAGATCCTGGGGGACGGCAGCAAGATTTTCTGACGCAGCGCGCCCGGCGTGAAACGCGGAACGGCGGCGTGTGTGCGCACCGGTTCCCGTTTCACGCCTTCTGTTTTCTGGCATCATGGACCGACCGAGGGTGGATATGGCTGGAGTGACCGAACGACTCGAGGCATTGCAGGCACAGACCGACGAACTGCGGAGATTTCTTTGACGTGGCGGGCCGGCAGTCCCGCTTGTCCGAGCTCGAGTCATCCCAGATGGACCCGGCGTTCTGGTCCAACCAGGAGCGGGCTCGTACGGTGGTGCAGGAGATCAAGCAGCTGAAGTCGTGGGTCACGCCATTCGCGGACCTGGCGGGGCGCCTGGGCGAGGCCGTGGAAATGGCGTCGCTGTTGGAGACGGAGCCCGACGACGCGATGGCGACGGAACTCGACGCGGAGGTGGACCGGCTGCAGAGAGCCATCACCGCGCTCGAGGTGCGCGGCATGCTGCAGGGGCCTGACGACGCCCGGGATGCGATCCTGACGATCCACCCAGGGGCGGGGGGGACGGAGTCCCAGGACTGGGCCGAGATGCTCATGCGGATGTACGTCCGCTGGGCCGAGCGCCACGGGTATGGGGTCAGCGTGCTCAACCTGATCGAGGGGGAGGAGGCGGGGATCAAGTCCGCCACGCTGGAGATCTCCGGTGAATTCGCCTATGGCTACCTGCGCGCGGAGAAGGGCGTGCACCGGCTGGTCCGGATTTCCCCGTTTGATTCGCAGGCTCGCCGTCACACCTCCTTTGCCTCCGTCTTCATTTATCCAGACATCGATGACACCATCGAGGTGGACCTGCGCGATGAAGACATCCGGATGGACGTGTACCGCGCCTCCGGCGCGGGCGGACAGCACGTCAACAAGACCTCGTCTGCCGTTCGGCTCACGCACGAGCCGACCGGACTCGTGGTCGCCTGCCAGCAGGAACGCAGTCAGGGGAAGAACAAGGCAACGGCCATGAAGATGCTCCGCGCCGCACTCTACCAGCGGAAACTGGAGGAGCAGGAAGCGGCGAAGGCGTTGGTCGAGGCGACCAAGACCGACAATTCATGGGGCAATCAGATTCGTTCGTACGTGTTTCAGCCCTACACGTTGGTGAACGACCACCGCTCGGAGCTCAAGGTGGGCGACGTACAGCGGGTCATGGATGGCGATATTGACGAATTCATCGAAGCGTACCTGAAGAGTGCCGGGGGGGCAGCCACGTGACGGAGGAAAACCGCTCGGTCGTGGAGGAGGCGCGCCGGGCCAAGCTCGACGAACTTCGTGCGGCCGGGATCGAACCGTTCGGCTATTCGTTCAAGCGGACCTTCACCGCCGCGTCGGCCATGGCGGCGTACGACGACGCGATGGGCGACGAGGGTCCCGAGGTGGCCGCGGCCGGACGCCTCGTGTCCTACCGTCGGCAGGGGAAGACCGCCTTCGCCCACCTCGAGGATGTCTCCGGACGGCTGCAGCTCTATTTTCGCCAGGACGCCCTCGGCGCCGGCTGGGGCCTGGTTCAATTGCTGGACCTCGACGACCATGTCGGAGTCCATGGCAAGCTGTTCCGCACCCGGACCGGCGAGATCACGGTGCGCGTCACCGGCGTCGAGCTCCTGGCCAAGTCGCTCCGGCCGCTCCCACGCGGCAAGACGCAGGTGACCGACGCGGGAGAGACGGTCACCTTCGGCGGGCTCGCCGACTCCGAAGTGCGTTACCGGCAGCGGTACGCCGATCTGGCGGTGCATTCGGAGGTGCGAGAGGTGTTTCGCCTCCGGGCGCGCGCCGTCTCCTGGCTCCGGCGGTTCCTGGACGAGCGGGCCTTTCTCGAGGTGGAGACGCCGATCCTCCAGCCGCTCTACGGCGGCGCCGCGGCGCGCCCCTTCGTGACGCACCACAACGCCCTCGACATGCCCCTCTACCTGCGCATCGCCGACGAGCTCTACCTGAAGCGACTGCTGGTCGGCGGGCTGGAGCGCGTGTACGAGATCGGGCATGACTTCCGGAACGAGGGGATGGACCGCACCCACAATCCCGAATTCACGATGTTGGAGTGTTATCAGGCCTACGCCGACTATCGGGACATGATGGACCTGACGGAGGCGATGGTCAGCGGGCTGGTGGAGCACTGTTGTGGCACCCTCCGGCTCGAGCGCGATGACGATGTCCTCGATTTCGCACCGCCATGGCCTCGCGTGTCGTTCGTCGAGGGGGTCCGCCTCCGGAGCGGGCTCGATGTCTGCGAGGCCACGGACGCCGAGATGCGGGAGCGGCTGGTGCGGACCGGGGTGACGACCGAAGAGGCGGCCACCTTCAGTGGGGGCAAGTTGCAGGACGAAATGTTCCAGGCCTTCCTCGAGCCGCACCTCGTCCAACCGACCTTCGTCGTGGACTATCCGTTGGCGCTCTCGCCGTTGGCCAAGCCACACCGGGCCGATCCGCGGCTCACCGAGCGGTTCGAGTTGTTCGTGCAGGGCAGGGAGATCGCCAACGCCTTCAGCGAACTCAACGATCCTGATGATCAGCGGCGCCGGTTTGAAGACCAGGCCCAGCAGCGCGCCGACGGCGATGACGAGGCACAGCCATACGACGCGGACTACATCCGCGCGCTGGAATACGGGATGCCGCCCGCGGGCGGCATGGGCCTGGGGGTGGACCGATTGCTGATGGTGCTCACCGGGCTGCCGTCAATTCGCGACGTGATTCTCTTTCCTGCCATGCGCCCGGAATGACGCCCGCCGCACCACCACCCGTCGGCTTCC
>SPDF01000125.1 GCA_004525055.1 Gemmatimonadales bacterium
CCACACGACACTCCTTGACGTACGGAATAGTCGTGGAAAGCGTCGCAAGGACGAGGCCCCGATGTCGAGAGGCCACAATCGTCAGTTAGTTGTACTGTAGGAGTATTGGTCATGCAGAAATCTTCGCAAAGGAACTCTTTTTTTGTGATTCCGTAGTGGAATGAACCCTCACGATTCGGAGTCGTTCATGTTCGGTCCTGCCGTTCTGCGCCTGCGACCACACCTGGTGTGGTCGTTTGCCCTGTTTTCGCTGGTCTCCGTCGCACCATCCCTTCTCTTGGCCCAGAACTACACGCTCGACCTTCCGGAGGCGAGCCCTCACGCGACCGTGAGCCAGACCATCGGCCTGACGACACTATCGGTCGACTACCACCGCCCGGGGGTGAACGGTCGAGTGGTCTGGGGTGGTTTGGAGCCCTACGATGTGGTCTGGCGGGCCGGCGCCAACGACAACACGGTGTTGACTGCCAGTTCGGCGTTCACGGTCGGGGGGAAGACACTCCCTGCCGGTCGCTATGCCCTGTTCATGATTCCCCGGCGGGAGGGGAACTGGACTGTCATCCTGAGCAATCAGCCAAATGCCTGGGGTGCATTCAGCTACAACCAGGCGGAAGACGCGGTGCGATTCGACGCGGCGCCGAAGGCCGTCCCCCTTACGGAGCGGCTGCGCTATGGCTTTGGGGATCCCTCGTCCGACGCCGTCACGCTTGCGATGCATTGGGACAAGGTCGAGATCCGTTTTCCGATCACCGTCAACACCAACGCCATTGTGATCGATAGCCTGCGGGTACAGTTGCGGCACTATCCCCGTTTCTACGGGCCGGCATGGGTGCAGGCCGCCACCTGGGTACTGGCCAATACACAGGAGGTCACGCTCGCCGAGGCGTGGGCCGACACGGCCATCATCCGGGCGCCGACCTTTGCCAGCTACAACGTCAAGGCGTGGGCACTCGACCGCCAGGGAAAGACCGCGGAGGCCGATTCACTGCGGCAGGCGCACCTGAGCATCGCGACGGAAGCAGAGATGAACGCCTACGGCTACCAACTGGTGGGGCTGCAGAAGAACCAGGAGGCGCTGGCTATCTTCATCCGCAACACCAAGGAACATCCGGACAGCTGGAATACCTGGGACAGTCTCGGGGAGATGCACGCCAGACTGGGGGACAAGTCGAAGGCAGTGGCGAACTACAAGAAGGCATTGGCGCTGACAAACGATCCGACACAGCAGACACGGATCAGCGGGATCCTGGCCGGGATGAAGTAGGCGCGTCGCTCATCCTACTGCTTCAACCGGGTCGTGAGTTCGCGGAACCAGTTGTCCGAACGGACCAGCGCCGGCGGGGCGGCGCTCGCAGCAAGTTGCCGGGGAGCGGCGAGGATGAAGTGTCGGCCGTCGGGGGTGAGCTCGAAGGAGGTGTGGAACCCGTCGATCGAGAATGCCGCGAGGCTGAAGAGCGCCCGGGTCGCGCCCGCGACGAAGCTGGGGCTGGTCTGTACTGGCACGTCCATCAGGCGTCCGGACCCGGGCTCGATGAAGTAGAGGGCCGTTCCGTCCGGTGCCCACCGCGGCTGGTAGCCGCCGCCGGTGGACACCTGCCACCGGCCGTCACCGGTGTTGGGAAACGGTCGCACGAAGATCTCGTTCTGGCCCGACTCGTTGGATGCGTAGGCCAGCCACCGGCTGTCCGGCGAGATGGCCGGGTTGAGTTCGGTGAAACTGCTCGCCACGATCGGCACCGGCGTGGTATCGCCGCTCGTGCGAATGCCCACCAGGTCGCCGGCACCGGCGGAACCGTTGTCTGTACGGACCACCAGCCACTTCCCGTCCCGGGACCAATCCACTTCCTGTACCTGTCGGTCGATGTGCACCAGCAGGGTATCGGGGCGACGGCCGTCGGCGTACCGTCCCACGACCACGCTGCTCGAGAGCGTATCGCGCACGAAGGCCACCATCTGGCCGTCAGGCGACCAGACGGGCCGACGGTCTGCGCCCCCGAATGAAATCCGGGTGAACGGCCCGCGGTCGAGCTGCTTGATCCAGACGTTGAGCGCACCCACCCCCGTACCGGAGCCGACAGCAAGCTGGCGTCCGTTGGGAGAGAGTGCAAACGAGGTGAACTGCCCGGACCACCCGGAGTCGATGACAGTAGCGGCGCCGTCCATCCCGACCCGAGCATAGGTGTTTTCGCCTCCCTGACTCTCTCCCCTGGCATAGACGAGAGCCCCGGAGGGAGACCACGCCAGCTGTGGGGCACCGAAGACGATGAACACCTTTTCCAGGACGGGCACACCGGTGCCCGTGACCTCGAGTCGGTCAAGGTCGAATGGTGCAGCCAACAGCGTTCCGTCGCGCTGGGCGTAGAGCAGGTGCCCGGTGGGGAGGTACCAGCCCTGGGTGGCCTCGTTGACCAGGAGTTTCTGCTGGCCGCTCTTGAAGTCGAGCACCCGAAGGCTCATCGTGACGCAGCCGGAGGTGCAGCCCTCGAACAGGACGCCGCGACCTCCAGGCAAAGCCGTCGGATAGCCGAACCCGACCCCCTGAAGGCCGGTGTTGTCCATGGCCATGGTCGGGGCCCCGCCGTTGGCGCTCACCCGCAGCAGCCGATTGAGGTCCTGCGGTACATAGACGATCGTGCCATCGTCGAGCCAGGTCGCACCGCCGAACCCGGTCGAGACGGAGACCGAGTCGGCCAGGGTCACCGATGCGCCGTTGGCGAGCCGGACCTTCCGGAGCTGACGGTCTGCCACGTACATGACCCACTCCCCGTCGGGGGAGAAGACCGGGTTGGCGGCGCGCTCGGTACCAGGGATCGGCATCGGTTCAAGCACCCCGCGCCGCTTGATCCAGAGCCGGCCGTTCTGGGTGTTGTCTCTCACCACCAGCGTATTGCCGTCGGGCGAAAGGGCCAGCCCTGGCACCAGCATGCTCGGCCTCGCGCTGTCGCCGAGAGTGAGGTACTCCCAGGTGGTCGACTGGTCCTCCACCGAGCGCGCTCGGACCCAGGCCCATATGGCGAGGACGGTGGCGAGCGTCGCGACCCCGGCCGCCGCCAGGAACCGCCGCCGCCAGGCTGCGGACGACGGTGCCCGTGCTGCTGCCGCCGCCACGGTGGTCCTCGGCGCGTAATCGGTGTCCGCCAGCGCCTCGGCAAACTTCGCCGCCGTGGGAAACCGGTCAGCCGGCAGCTTTTCCAGGGCCGTGAGCACCGCCGCCTCCACCTGTGGAGGAATGGTGTGCCGCTGGAGCAGCATCGGGCGGGGATTCTCGGTGAGCACCCGCGCGACAATCGCCTGCGCGGTGGCTCCGGTGAAGGGCGGCTCGCCGGTGAGCATCTCGTAGAGCACGCAGCCGAGGGCATACACGTCGGAGCGCGCGGTGATCTCCCGCTCGCCCATCGCCTGTTCGGGGCTCATGTAGTGCGGCGTGCCGAGGCTCATGCCGGTCTCGGTCATCCGGGTGTTGCCCGCCTTGCTGGCGGCGAGCGCGATGCCGAAGTCGGCCACCAGGGCGCGCCCGTCGTGCAGCAGGATGTTCTCGGGCTTGATGTCGCGGTGGATGACATTGTGACGGTGGGCGTAGTCGAGCGCGCTCGCCACCTCGCAGGCGATCTGGACCGCATCGGTCACCGGCAGTTGCTTCTCGCGGGTCATCCGGTCGCGGACGGTCTCGCCCTCCACGTACGGCATCACGTAGTAGAGGAAGCCGTCGGCCTCGCCGCTGTCGAAGAGCGGGAGGATGTGCGGGTGCTGGAGGTTGGCCGTCGTCTTGATCTCGCTCAGGAACCGCTCGGCGCCGATCACGGCCGCGAGTTCCGGGCGCAGCACCTTGATGGCCACCTGGCGGTCGTGCTTCAGGTCGGCCGCCAGGTAGACGGTGGCCATGCCGCCCTCTCCGAGCTCCCGCTCGAGGCGGTAACGGTCGGCCAGGGCCGCAGTCAGGCGATCGAGCGGTGCACTCATCGGTTGGTACCGTCCACGGCAGTCTTCATCTGGTCGACCCAATTCGGTATGACCTGGAGATACGAGGTGCTCGTCTGGGACGGCCCCTGCACGTAGAGGATTCCGCCATCGTGCGACGGGCGGTTCGACCAGCCGGAGGTGTCGGAAAAGCGGGGGTCACGGCCCCAGAAGGTGGGAGCACCAGCCGGCTCCCCGGTTTCCGGATTGATGCGGCCCAGGTACCACGAGGCCCCGGAGCGGTACAGCAGCTCCGTCGCCGATAGCCAGACGGGCTCCACACCCTCGGACGCGATCTGCCACCGGCGCCCCGCCACGGGGAAGGTGGTGACGAGGACGCGGCTTCCCTCGAGGGACTGGTACGCGATGAGCTTCCCGCTGGGCGACAGGGAGGCGAATCTGGAGTCGGTCAGGACGGTATCGAACACCGGCTTCGGCGCGCTTGGATCGAAGCGCATGACAATGGAGCCGTTCCAGTCCTGGGCCAGCGCCAGATGATCGTCGTGGTAGTCGATCGGGTCGGGAGAAGATGGACCGGCCTCGAAGACCACCAACGTGTCGGGCGGCGTGCCGGAGCCAGGTGCACCAACGAGGATGGCCCACTGCGTGGAGTCCCGCACGGCGACCAGCAGCCGTTCCCCGTCCGGATTCCAGATCGGGTGCCGGATCTGTTCCGCCCGAAGCCACACGAACTGTTGCCCGTTCTGCAGGTCGTAGATCCTGAGCTCGGTGCCCTCGGCGGCCTGCACGACGGCGGCAAACCAGCGCCGGTTCCGGCTCAGGTCGTAGCGCTGGTAGTCCGCCGACCCGGACATGAGGGGCTGTGGGGTTCCGTCAGGACGCAGGACGACGATCCGGCCAAGGGTCGCATCCACGCCGGGGGCATAGACCAGGGTGCCGTTGGGGGAAATGTCGTACTGACCCTCGCCGATGGCTTCGCGCCGCACCCCGCCCAGCATCATCACCGGTCGCTGGGCCAGGTGGGCAGCGGGGTCGTAGCGGGCCGCGACGAGGTTGCCGTCGGTTGAGAGGTAGACGATATAGGACTTGTCCACGACGCGAAATGCCGACCCCTCGAGCGGGCCGCCCGGGGTGCCATCCAGGCGGACAGTACGCGCGGTCCAGTGGTCGCCCGATTCCGGATCGATCACCTGGGCGGTGTAGTTGAATGCGCAGAGCAATGCCCGTGCGTCGGGATCCCATGCCCCGGAGACGCAGCGGGGGATCGGCTTGGAGCGGGATGTTCCGCCCTCCGGGTCCAGCCAGTTGACGCGATTGCCGTCGGCGTCGACCACCAGGTACTGGGCCTGATCGATCCACTGTCCCGACGTCGCTGCCTGCCCGGCCAGCAGCATGCGAGGCTCGCCGCCCGCGATCGGGACCACCATCACACGATCGCCGACGAGATACCCCACGCGCGACCCATCGGTGGAGATGCGCGGCGCGATCCCGCCGGTGGTACCGGCAATCGGCCGGACCGTCGCGTCGCGGAGACTCCGGTACCAGAGGGAGGTCGAGTCCCCCTGCCTGGCGGCGTAGACCGCGAAGTCGCCGGCCGGCGCGATGGACAGATTGCGAAACGATGACCCGTACGAGGTGGTCAGGGTCGTCGCGCCAAACGTAATCGGCGCACTGTCGGGGAGCGCGGCGTCGTAGACGGCGGGGCCGACCGATGATCGTTGGCCTAGCAGACCCCAGATGGCGAGGGCGGTCATCGCGGCAAGCGCCAGCCACAGCAGGCGGGGTGGCGGGGCCGCGGGGCGGGAAGAGTGCGCGCGCGTGGACCTGCTGCTC
>SPDF01000115.1 GCA_004525055.1 Gemmatimonadales bacterium
CGACCGGGGTGGGCTTATGCGAACCGGCTGGTGGCCATCGCATGTGCGGGCGAACCGACCGGGGTGGGCTTATGCCCACCCCTATTCAACAGCGCTCGCCCGATTGTGCCGGCTGACGAGACCGTCCCGGTTGATCGGCACCCCGAGAATCCGGTTTGACAGCTCCAGGTGCCCTTCACATGGTCGGCCCCGCTGCCCCGCTGCCCTACGTCTTATCCGCCTCGCTGGGTGAGGACGGAGGTGGCGTGCTCTCGCTCACCGAGGCTGATGTGCCACCCCGCCATTCCGGCCCCGATCCCCCGAAACCGCTGTCTGGTGGTAGGGCGATCGGGTCGAGGTGGAGTGTCGAGTAGTCCATGGCCGGCACGCGCAGGATCAGGCCCGGGAGCAGCGTGATGAGCGTGGTATAGAGAACGAGTGCCCCCAGCAGGGTCGGTGTCACCCCCGGACGGTCCCGCAGGATGTCCACGATCACCAGCGTGAAGACGAGCGTCGGGAGGAGCGCCACACCAATGCGGAGGCTCTTTTCGGATGGTTCACGCAACGCCACCCAGCGGTGCAGGATGACCTCACCGAGACGCAGCGGGACGAACACCAGCAGGAGTGCGATGCCGACGAACAGCACGGTCAAGTTCAGTTCGTCGTGGCTGACGTACAGCCCCGCGTGAAAGAAGTAGAACGGCACAAAGAATGACGCGAACGCCTCGACAGCGCCGAGCATCCGTTCCGACGACATGGCGGGCAGGCGGGCGCGGAATTGGCGCGCGGCCAGCCCCACGACGAAGGCACCCACGAGGTAATAGACCCCGAGCCGCCGGGTGGCGGAGGCGGCGACGAGGGCCACCATGAGGAGGAATGCGAACTCGGACCGGGGGGCGAAGGGCGCGATCCGGCCGGCAAACCAGCGGAACACCGGGGGCAGCATCACGATGAGTGTCAGGAGCGCGAGGATACTCAGTCCGAGTTGTTCCGGCGAGTTGGACTGGAGAGCCAGGAACAGCACGATCAGGGCGAGTAGTTCGGAGGAGATGGCCTTCGACTTGGTCCATCGTTTCTCGCCGTCGGACATCCCGAACAGGTCGAGCGATTCGAGGATGAACCCGGTGGACGGGGTGATGAGCGCCAGCGCGACCAGCGACGCCTCGCGAATGGCCAGCGAGAAGATCCAGACGGCCGCCGTGGTGAGCAGCGCCAGGGTGGCGCCCCAGATGGCCAGGTGCTGGGCGAGGACGCGGGCGTCGGGTCGGAGAGCGTCGAGATCGACGTCGAGCCCAGCAAAGAGGAAGAGTGCCACGATGCCGAAGGTCGACATCAAGGCGATTGTCTCATCCTGCTGGAAGAGCCCCAGCGCGGTCGCGCCCACGCCGAGCGCGAGCGCCGTCACGGCACCAGGGAGGCGGTACCGCTGGAGAAATCGCGGGACGACGAATAGCACGAACAGCAGCAGGACGTACGAAAGGTCTTTCGGCACGGAGCGTCAGGGGACTGCGGGCAGAGACTTCATGACCTCGGCGACGACTGAATTGACGCGCGCCTGGTCCGGTGCCGTGCTCTTCGGCTCACGCTCAAGGGCACCGCGCCAGGCGGTCCGACCCGCCTTCTCGTCCACCAGGTCCACCCCGAACGACGCCGTCTTCAGCGTCTCCGATTGCACGTCTGCCAATTCTGCCTGGGCGTTCTGCCCGTATCCATAACCATACCCGCGATAGCCGCCGACCTTCGGCCCGCTCACCCCGCCGCCCGTCGGGGCGAACCCCTGGGTGCTTTGCAACTGCAGGAAGTACCGCACGGTAAAGGTGTAGGGCTGACCGCTGTCCACGACCTTGTACCCCTTCTGCTGCAGCTGGGCGGTGATGGCCCGCTGGATCATGTGGTGGATGCTGTCGTTCGCGACCGACGGATCCACCTGGCTGCTGCCGTCCGACGCCGAACCATGGAAGGCGACGGTCGCGCCGCTCGGGATCGGCACTGCACTGTTGCGTTCCGAGGTCGCCGGCGAGGAGCAGCCCGCGATCCCGAGCAGGCTGAAGGCGGCCCCGAAGTGTCGAATTCGTGCGGCGTCAACAATGAACGACATCGGCTCGCCCCCTCGTCTGGTGGTGCGCGTTGGGATGTATCTGGACCCCGGTGTTTGCCGGGGTGACGCGTGAAGACTGCCCCGCGGCCCCGCTACTTCGCTGCCTCCCCCGATACCGGCACCTTGGGCAGCGTGCTGAAGATCGACGAGGCCAACGAGTTGAGCTTGGAATCGCTTGGCGGGGAGTTGGACTTCTCTCCATTGTAGATGCCCCGCCAGGCGATCTTGCCGCTGGAGGACTGCACCAGGTCCACCACGAACGAGACGTTGGTGCTGGTGACGGGGGATGTGGTCGACACGGCAGTTCCGCCGTATCCGGCGTACCCGTAGCCATAGCCGTATCCGTAGCCGTAGCCGTAGGGCCCGTAGCCCCCGTAGTAGGGGCTGCCCACACCGACGCCTGTGGTGGTCGTGACGTAGGAGGTGCTCTGCTTGACGCCGACGAAGTACCGGATGTTGAAGGTGGCGGGCGCCCCGCTGTCCACGATCGTGTACCCCTTCTTCCTCAGCTGGGCCGCGATGGCGGATTGAATACGGGAATGCATGATGTCGTTGTTCATGTCGGGATTGATCTGGGTCGATCCTTCACTGGTTGAACCGGCATAGGCCACCGTAGCGGCCACCGGGATCGGAATGTCACTATTCCGATCCGACGTGATCGATGGCGGAGAGCACGCGGCAACGGCCAGCAGGGCGGCCGACATTGCCAGCCTGGGGATGCGAGCATGGTGCATGGGAATGACCTCTGTAGGGGGGCAGACGTCGCGTCACGGAAAGCCTGCAGCGAGGATAAAAATAGCCCGATGGACCGACTTTGGCACCCCTGAGCCGGGTACCCGCCCGGCCACTCGGCTGACACCTTGCAACCATCGCTCACGTACTGATTCAGTCCGCGCAGCGCGGCCTCCCTGCCGTTCTGCCTCCCTGCCGACCCTCACTCCCGGACCCCATGCGCCGCCTTCTGACCGTCCTCCTCGCCCTGGCCGTACCGTCCGCCGCCCTGGCCCAGCAATCCGCCCCCGTCACCGACCTCCGCTACGACCTGACCTTCACCAGGGCCACCGCGCAGGCACGGAGCCTCACGGTCACCACCCGCTTCCAGGTGTCCGGCACCAACCCGGTGCTGCTTTCTCTGCCAAGCTGGACCCCGGGTGCCTACGAGATCTCCAACTACGCACGGCGGGTCTCGAGCTTTGGAGTCACGCAGGGCGGGGCGTCGCTCATGTGGGACAAGACCGACCCGGACACCTGGCGTATTCGGCCCTCCGGACGCGGTGAGGTCACCATCACCTTCGACTTCCTGGCCGACCAGCTTGACAACGCCATGGCGTGGAGCCGGCCCGACTTCCTGATGGTCAACGGCACCAACGTCTTTCTCTATCCGGAAGGCCGAAGCCTCGAGTTCGAGGCGAAGGTCACGGTCACCACGGAACCGGCCTGGCTGGTTGCCACCGGCATGACTCCGGATGGTGCCCCCCGCGCCTACCGGGCCGGCAACTACCACGACCTGGTGGACATGCCGCTCTTCGTTGGGCGCTTTGATTTCGACAGCACGCAGGTGGAGGGCAAGTGGGTCCGGCTGGCGAGCTACCCAACCGGTGTCCTGGCCGGCGCGCCACGCGCCGAGTTCTGGACCCAGCTGAGTCAGTACCTCCCGGTCGAGATCGCGGTCTTCGGCGTGGCGCCGTACGACAGCTATACCAATCTTCTGATCTTCGACCAGGACTTCGGCGGCGGCAGCGCGCTCGAGCATCAGAACTCGCACGTAGGTATCTACACCCCGCTCCTGATCGGGAACCCGGTACTGCCTTCCATCACGGCCCACGAAATATTCCATCTCTGGAACGTGAAGCGACTCCGGCCGGCCGACATGGTGCCCTACACCTACGACCGCTGGATGCCGACGCCCTGGCTCTGGGTGAGCGAGGGAATCACCGATTACTACGCCGATGTGGCACTGGTGCGTGCCGGTGTCATCGACGCAACGGAATTCCTGGCGCTGACCGCCGGGAAGATGCAGGAAGTGGCCGACGTTCCGGTCGTATCACTGGAAGATGCGTCGATGTCGGCCTGGATCGGGATGAGGGACGGGACGGGCTCGATCTACTATCCCAAGGGCTCCCTGGCCGGAATGCTCCTCGACATCCGCATTCGCGCGGCAACGGGAAATCGGAAGTCGCTCGACGATGTGATGCGTTCCGTCTATCGTTCCACATACGAAAAGGGCAGGGGGTTCACCGGGAAGGAATGGTGGGGGGCGGTCTCCACCGCCGCCGGTGGCATCTCGTTCGACGAGTTCAACGCCCGCTATATTGATGGTCGGGACCCCTTTCCGTACGCGACCGACTTCGCCATGGCGGGGCTCTCGCCGGTAGTGGACAGCAATCGCGTCGCTCGACTTGGCATTCAGAGCTCCGGCGACTCGACCACCGTCATTACCACGGTCACGCCAGGTTCCGCCTATGCCGAGGCAGGGGGGCTCGTGGGCGATGTTCTGGTCAGTGTGGGTGAGATTGACGTTTCGACGCAGGGCTGGGCCGTCCAGTTCCGCAGCAAATACAAGAACGAGCCCGAAGGGACGACCATCCCGGTGGTCGTGCGGCGCGCAGGGGAGCGGCTATCGCTGCCGATGTCGCTCCGCTTCGTGACCATCGTCAGCTATCGTCTCCTGGTCGAGACCAACGCCTCGCCGAGCGCCGTCCAGATTCGGCAGGGAATCATGACGGGGGCCGTCGCCCCGTAACCCGTGTGGGAAGAGGGAGCGCTCGTGACGTACATCGTTCCCGTTGCGTTCGCCACGATGGTGGTGTCGGCGCTCCTCCTGCCCACCCGGGCCGATCGCTTCCGCGGGGCGCTCGGCATCCCGGCCTTCGTGCTCGGCGTTGCCAGCATTCCGTTCCTCCCCGCGTTCCGTGGCCCCTCGCTGACCGTCTGGATCAGCGGGGGGCTGCTGGTACTCGGACCTGGTCTGCTCGCGCTGGCCGCCTGGCGCGCCAGGAGCCGATTGAGTCTCGGTGCTCTGGCACCCTGGGCTATTCTTGTCGCGGTCGCGGCGGGCCTGGCCGCCGCCTGGCCGACGCTCGACCGGGGAGGCGCCCTGCCCGCTGTTCTCACGGCGGGTGCACTGGCCTTTGGCTCTCTCCTCGATTGGATGGTGGCCGAGAAGGTGGGGCTGGGGCGGGCCATTCGCTGGTTGGACGAGCGCATGCCGGCCCTGCGCGGCAGGTACAGTTGGGGCACCATGGTTTTCGTGACCGGAGCTATCGGTTTTCGTCTCGCCTGGCTGGTCTGGCCGCTCTGGGTCCTTTCCTGGCAACCGATCGGCGTCGGCCTGGGCGTGCTGGGGGTAGTGTGGGCGGCCGCAACCGGCCGAGTGCCCCTCGCGCTGGCCGCCGCCGCCTTCGCAGCGTCGTTCACCGCCCCCGAGGCAACCGTCGGCGGTTGGCTGGTGCTTGCGGCCGCTGCCATGGGGAATCACTCTCGGCCCCGGTTGATCGCGCTGGCCGCGGCTTTCGGGAGCTACCTCGTCTGGCCCGCCCTGCTCGACCAGGAAGTCGTCTTCACCGTGCTGCTGACGGCCGCGACGACCGCGCTACTCGCGCAACTCGCCTTGCAGGCGTCCACCGAGGAGCGCGCGCCGCGTTGACCCCCTCTGGCGTAAGGCCCATATTGCATGGATCTAGCCCGACCTAATCGCTCGCCAATATCAGGAGTCCGACCATGACGTTCTCGCTGCCACCTCTGCCATATGACTACGCTGCGCTGGAGCCCCACCTCGACGAAGCCACGATGCGGATTCACCACGACAAGCACCACGCCGCCTACGTGAAGAATCTGAACGCGGCGCTCAGCACGGATGCCGGACTCAGTGGCAAGACGATTGAGGCGATTCTC
>SPDF01000102.1 GCA_004525055.1 Gemmatimonadales bacterium
CTCATCTTCACCGGACGAGGCTCCATGAACGCCAGCGGCACTTTCGACGTCACACTCACTCCCCAGCCACTGGCCGGGGAGTCGGCCATGGGCAGCCTCGCCCTCGACAAGACCTTCCATGGCGACCTGGAAGCCACCAGCCAGGGGCACATGCTGGCCTTCAACACCACCGTGAAGGGCTCGGCCGGCTACGTGGCCATGGAGCAGATCACGGGCACGCTGGGCGGGCGCAAGGGCTCCTTCGTGCTGCAGCACAGCGGCACGATGACCAAAGGGACTCCCCGGTTGGAGGTTACGGTGGTCCCGGATTCAGGGACGGATGAGCTGGTGGGGCTTTCGGGGTCGATGAAGCTGGACGTCAGCGGTGACGAGCACGCGTATGTGTTCGAATACGAGATGGCGGAAAGCGCCTGACCTGAGCTGGCGTCTTTTCAGAACATGCTCCGCGGCATCCTCTTCTGTTGAGTTGTGCCAACCTGGCAGCCGTGGCGCAATCAGCGCCAACCGTGCGTTCTGGCGCTTTGGGAGGCCGACGGCGCACATCCAATACGGGCGGGCATGAATCCTCAACGGTCTCCGGTCCCGTGGCGCTGGGTGGTTCTCTACTACGCAGTCGCGCTCGGGGTGGCCCTGCCCTTCAACCTCGGATGGCTTGCCCCCTGGTTTGACACCCACCTGCCTGGCACGATGCTGGCCCGCTACCCGTTCCTCCCCGCTGCGCTTGGCCCCGCCATCGGGGCGCTCCTTGCCCGCCGCTTCGGTCCTCGGCCCATCCAGACGACGACGCTGCTCGGCACCTCCGCCTGGAGAACGCTTGTTACCGCCCTGATTCCGCTCGGGTTCTTCAGCCTGGTTGACCCCCGCGCGGGACTCTACGCGCTCGTGGCCCTGATCTATGCGGCTGGCGAGGAGTTCGGCTGGCGAGGATATCTCGCAGACGCGCTCGCTCCCCTCCGGTGGCCGTGGTCCCTGGCGGTCATCAGCCTCCTCTGGTGGTTCTGGCACCTACGGTTCACCACCACTTTTGACTTGCTTGTCTTCCCGCCCATCATCCTGGTGAGTTCGCTGGTCCTTGGTCATGCCGCCAGGACTTCGGGATCCGTGCTGGTCGCCGCGGCGATGCACGCGCTCATCATTGTGCTGACCGCCTCGGGAGCACCCTCCAGGCCGATGCTCTTTGCCGGCGCCGCCACGCTGGCGGCCTGGGTCCTCCAGGGCACGCTGTGGCCTGCGCCTCGACCCACGAGGCCGGACGATGGAAATCGCTAGGCGCGGCCGCATCCTCGCAGCGAAGTCGCTGGCCGGGCCCCCAGCCAAGCTTGAGAGTAGCTGGGCGTACCGGGGCCAGCCGCGGCCGCCTGTCACCGGGACGTGCGTCCCTGAACGGAGGCCAAGGTGATTCTAGTTCAGGCATGTTTCACGCTCCTCATCGCGGGCCCGATTCTCCTGGGTGCCGCCTTCTGGCACCGGAATCGGAGCCTTCCCGCCCCGTCGCATGCCGGCCACCGGGCGGCGCTGCTGAACTCCGCAGTCCTGTATGCGCTGGCCTTCAACATCGTGTTCTTCCTTCAAGAGCTGTTCCTCGTCCTCGGGAAGAAGTCGCTCGGCCTCGTCACTTACCTCTACCACAACAACCACAGCTGGGAGGGGACGGATCCGCGGACGGCGCTGATGCAAGGCACCGGCGCCCTGGCCATCTTCGTCTTTGGCGTCCTCTGCCTGGCGTGGTTCCGCCATGTGCGGCGCGCGACTGGCATCTGGAAGGTGCTGCTCCTCTGGCTCGCGTTTCAGGGGCTGATGCAGTCCGTGCCGCAGCTAATGGTCGCGAGTTTCGCTCCCGACACGGATGTCGGGCAGGCACTGGTCGGCTACCTGCACATGCATCAGAGTCTCGTCGCCCTGCTGGCGGTGCTGAGTATGGTCGCGACCGCGGGAATCAGCGCCTGGTTCGCCACGCCGGTGCTGGAGTTGAGCCCGTCCGGGGAGGGTCTCGACAACCCCAAGGCACGGCTACGGTACGTCCGGGACGTGGCCGTCGGGGGAGCGCTGGTCGGGTCCGCCCTGGTGGTTCCGTTCCGGGTGCCGCCCGCCACGCAGGCAGTCGCGCCCTTCCTGCTCATGCTCTTCTCTCTGCCGTGGCTCTGGGTCGCTGCGGCGCGTGTCACGGGAGTCGAGACGATTCCAAACGCCATCAACGATCGGCTGCGCTGGGAACCGGCCGCCCTGCTGGTCCTCCTGCTCCTGGTGTTCCGCTTCGTGTTGGCGCCGGGGGTGAGATTCTGAATGCGGTCGACCGTCGTCTCTCAGGGCGGATGCGATGAACGCCCCGGAGCGGCGCAATCCTGCCAAGACTCGGCGGCGCACGACTCACGGAAGCCGAATGAGGCAAGCTGCGGTGCCGGGTCCAGATGCGCCGCCAAGGGCTTGTGCGGCCGGGTTCCGGTGCAGGCACCGATACCCGTGACGAGAAAAGCTACCGAGCTCACCTCCTGAGGCTCCCGGTTCCATCACCTCGATGCCACGTGAGATCCCTCGCATGAGCGAACCTGACATTTCCGGACTCACCCCATTCCATCTCGCCTTCCCCGTGCGGGACATCGATGAGGCGCGCCGGTTCTACGGCGGCCTCCTGCAGTGCGCCGAGGGAAGGAGCGACACCGAGTGGGTCGACTTCGACTTCTTCGGCCACCAGGTAGTTGCCCATCGTCAGGCGCCCGCCACGGCTCCCGGCTCCGAGGACCTCCCGGTCGGCCCCGGGCACCACAACGCGGTCGATGGCCACGCCGTCCCCATTCCCCACTTCGGGGTGGTCCTGCCCTGGGACACCTGGCACCAGCTCGCCGCCCGGCTTCGCAAAGCCAAGGTGCATTTCGTGATCGAGCCCTACATCCGGTTCGAAGGCCAGGTCGGCGAGCAGGCGACGATGTTCTTTCTCGATCCGTCGGGCAACGCGCTCGAGTTCAAGGCCTTCAAGGACCTCTCCCAGTTGTTCGCGACGTAGGCGCGGCGGCATTCATTGCAGGGACCGCGCTGCTCGGTATACGTTTCGATGATGATGCACACCGCACAAGGAGGTTGCAGATGCCCCGCTGGCTGAGAGTCCTCCGCGGCATGGTGGGGACAGGTCTGGTCTTCTCCGTGGGCGTCGGCGTGGTCGCGTCGGTGGTCGCCGGGGTCGCTTGGCTTCTCACCGGCATGAATAGCGATCGTGAACTGATCCGGGTGGTGGTCGCCAGCGCGATGTGGGCCTTCCCGATTGGTCTCACCTTTGCGGGATTCCTGGCGCTCACCGCCCGCGGCCGTCCCTTCGAGAAGCTGACTCTCCCCCGGATGGCCGCGCTGGGCGCCGGAGGCGGGCTGCTCCTGTTCGGCGTGCTCGCGGCCAACGCGTGGAACGCCTGGTCCCTGCCGACGGCAATTCTCAATTTGACGGTATTTCTCGGGTTGGGTGCCGGATCGGCCACCGCGGCCCTCCTGCTCGCCCGACGCGCGGGGCCGGCGCTGAAGCCCGGCGACGACACTCGCCGTCTTGGAGAGGGGTGAACACGATGCGCTGGTCCTTCCTGGCCCTGGGAGTCGTGACGCTTGTGGGATGTGCCCGTTCCGCCCAGGTCGACCAGGCGACCGGATCCGCGGACACCGGCTTTGCCGCGATGCAGGAGCGCGGCAAGAAAGCGATGGGTGTCGATCAGTACACCTCCTCCCACATCTTCGAGCCGCTGCCCGACGGCGGGCGCATCGTCCTGCAGCGCGACGCCGAGGACAGCGCGGGGACCGAGGCGATCCGTGCGCACCTGACCACGATCGCGGTGGCCTTCTCGGAAGGGCAGTTCGACATTCCGGGGTTCGTCCATGCCCAGGTGGTCCCCGGCACGGCGATCATGGCCGAGCGACGCACCGAGATCACCTACACGATGGACACGCTCCCGCGCGGGGGCGAGGTCGTGATCCGGTCCGATGATTCCACCGCGGTGATGGCCGTGCATGACTTTCTGGCGTTCCAGCGCTCGGCCCACCATGCCATGGCGCACGACACCAGCGCGCACTAGGAGGGATGCCCCGCCTGGAGGCCACCATGTTCGCCGTTGCACGCACCGTGATCTACGCCTCCCTGTTCATCGGGCTGGTGCTCATCTTCGTGCCAGCCCAGATCCTCGAGATGTCCGGCATCGCACGTCCAGCGACCACGGGCGCGTTCGCGATCGTCGGCGGAGTCGTCGGCGTGCTCGGGGCGGCCCTCGCCCTCTGGTGCGTCGCCGCGTTCGCGCTGATCGGCAAGGGGACTCCCGCCCCCTTCGATCCACCCCGGAGGCTGGTCACCCGAGGCCCGTACGGGTACGTCCGCAACCCCATGTACATCGGCGCCGCCCTCGCGCTCGGCGGCGCGGCCCTGGTGTACCGGTCACCCGGGCTGCTGGCCTATCTTTGCCTCTTCGCGGTCGCCACCCATACATTCGTAGTCCTGTATGAGGAACCGGCACTCCGGCGCCAGTTTGACGCCGAGTACGCCGCCTACTGCGCTCGTGTCCGAAGGTGGCTCCCGCGGCTCTGACTTGGAGGGGGTGCCGATGAAAGCGTCCACTACTTGCGTTGCGCTCTCGCTCGTCCTCGGCATCGGAGCGCCGCTCTCCGCGCAGGCGACTCCCACGGCGGCGCCCACCCAGGCGGAGGTCGTCGCGGCGGCGAAGGCGATCATGGTCGAGGCGCGGTTCTGCACCCTCATCACGATCGGGCTGGACGGTCAGCCCCAGGCCAGGATCGTCGATCCATTTCCACCGGACTCGGCATTCACCATCTGGATTGCCACCAATCCCGCCACGCGCAAGGTGCAGGAGATCCGCGCGAACCCGCGGGTGACCCTGCTCTGCTACAACTCGGCGGCATACGAGTTCGTCACCGTGCTCGGCACGGCGGCGCTCGATACCGATGCGACGCAGAAGGCCGCGCATTGGAAGGAGGCATGGGAGGCGCTGTATTCGGACCAGAACCGCGGCGATGACTATCTGCTACTCCGGGTGACGCCTTCCCGCCTGGAGGTGGTCAGCATGGCACGAGGCATGAGCAATGACCCGAAGACGTGGCGCCCGGTGACCGCGGATGTCTCGGACTAGGTCACATGGCAGCGACTAAGGACCCCACCGACGCCGTCCGCCAGCAGGCCATGACCTTTCCCGGTATCGCCAAGGACACGGCATGCACCCAGAGCCCCTTCAAGGCTGGGAAAGGCACGTTCCTCTTCATTGGGCCCGGGCCGAAGGGGACGGGATTCAAGGCGATGTTCAAGCTTCAGGACTCGATGCCGCAAGCCAGAAAGCTCGCCGTGGAGGAACCCGGTCGATTCGAGGTGGGCTCGACCGGCTGGGTGACCGCCAGGTTCACCGCCGAGAAGCCGCTGCCCAAGAAGATCGGGGGGAAGTGGTTGTCGGAGTCGTACAAGGTGACTGCCGCCAAGACTGGCCCCACGGCCGCAAAGCGCAAATGAGTCGTATCCACCTGCGGTCGACTATTCCCATCCTGCGGGTGACGAACATCGACGCCGCGCTTCCTACCTACACGGCACTCGGGTTCACGGTGGCCTGGCAACACCAACTCGACCCTGCGGCCCCGCGCCTGACGGCGGTTGCCCAAGGGAAGTCCGAACTCTACCTGACCGAGCACCCGGTTGTCCCCGCTGGTGCGGCCGTGTACTTCGTTATGCAGGGAGTGGACGCGCTGAGAGCGCTCGCAGAACGATCAGGCGTCCACCCCAGCTTCGGCCCCGAGAATCGTCCGTGGGGAACCCGAGAAGTCTACTTCACTGATCACGATGGTAACGTGCTCCGCTTTGGCGAACCGCTGCCTTGATCACAACCTCTGGGTGTCCAGCTTGACCGAGATGTGGCGAGGGGACGGCCGATCGTCCTCCCTGGTTTCCCTCAGGGTGATCAAGGTCACCCACACGGTGGTCTGGGCGTTCTTTGTCGGGGCAATCCTCGCGGTGCCGATCAGCGCCCGCCTGAGTCGGTTCGACTGGGCCCTGGGGCTGGCGGGCCTCGTGTTCGTCGAGGTCCTCGTGCTCGCCTTCAACCGGATGCAGTGCCCCCTGACCCGCATCGCCGCCCGGTTTACGGCCGATCGACGCGCTAATTTCGACATCTACCTGCC
>SPDF01000100.1 GCA_004525055.1 Gemmatimonadales bacterium
CCGGCGGGGAGCGGCCATCGCACCGCCCGCGTGGTTTCCGCCGACACCACGAGCACGTTGAGATCCCGCCGCACGTCGAGCCGCTGGAACGCGTCGTCCAGCACGAGGACCTCCGCCCCCTCTTCCGCGGCCCGGGCCGCGCCGGCGACCCGATCGGGGTTCGGGATCACGAGCGCCTCCGGCACGTCGTGACGATGCACGAGCACCTCGTCGGCGCCGTACCCCCGCAGCAGGATCCCGGGGCGCAGCCCCTGAGCGGCGTAGTGCCTGGCGATCCACGTCGCGAGGGGCGTCTTGCCTGAGCCGCCGACGGTCAGGTTCCCCACCGCGACGGATGGCAGTGGCAAGTCGTGCGCCGCACGCCACCCGCGTCGAAAGGCGAGTTCACGCAACACCATGCCGGCCTTCCAAAGGCCTGCCGCCGGCAGCAACCCGACCCGTGCCAGCCTGGCCCCGAACCGATGGCTGGTCCAGAGCCAGCGGATCAGTCGGTGGGTGTCGCCGTGCCGTCGGGCCATCGCGCAATCCTCTCAGTTTCGTCCATGGCCAGCCGGGCCTGGGAAACGGCCGCCGCCAACTGCTCCGCGCCCGGCGCCACCCTGAACGGCGCACCGTACGCCACCCGCACCCTCGCAAACGGCTTCGGGACGCAGAATCGATCCCATGAATGTAGCCGCCACGCCGATTTCGCTTCGGCATAAACCGGCAGGACCGGGACGCCGGCTCGCTGTGCCGCGGCCAGCACCCCCGATTTCATCTCCCGACGGGGGCCACGCGGGCCGTCCGGGGTGAGGGCCACGATTGCCCCCCGCTCCAGCTCCCTGCTCGCCGCGATCAGCGCGCCGACCGCCCCCCGGGAACTCGACCCACGCACCAGTCGATAGCCGATCGACTCGGCGAAATCCGACAGGTACTGCCCATCGCGTGCCTGGCTCACGACGATGACCGCCCGGGCCTTCCGGTGGTGCCAGAGCAGCGGCAACAGGGTCTCATGCCAGAGCATGCAAGCGAACCCGTTGCCAGCGGCCACCAAGCCGTCCCAGGCCTCCCGGTTGACGTACTCGAACCGCCAACTGGCCGCCACGATGCGGGCAAGGGGGGGCGCGACCCAGCCGACCACCTTCGGCGGCACCCGGATCTTCACCTGGCGAGAAGCTCCGCGGCCATGGCCGCCACCCGCGCCGATGCACCCGGCGCGCCGAGCCTCCCGCGCACCTCCGCCAGCGCCGCCAATTGGGCGACTCGCGCCGGATGCCCCTCGGTGAGCAGGTTGCCGAGCGCGGCGGCCAGCGCCGGGACGGTCATCGCTTCCTGCAGGAATTCCGGCACCACTGCGCGCTCCGCCACCAGGTTGGCCAGACTCACCCACTGTACCGTGACGACACGCCGGGCCACCGCAAAGGTCAGCGGGTTCATGCGATACGCCACGGCCATCGGGACATCGGCCAACGCCGCTTCCAGTGTCGTGGTGCCCGACTTGGCGAGGCAGGCGTCTGCCGCGGCAAGCACGGTGCCCCCGTCGGCGTGCAGTCGCACCACTCCCGGATCGGGATAGGTGCCCGCCGGAGTGACCGCAACCACGACCTCGTCGCACCGGCCCTCGGCGCGCAGGCGTTCCGCCACCGCCAGAAAGGTCTTCCAGTGACTGCGTACTTCCTGTTCACGACTGCCCGGGAAGAGCGCGAGCACGCGCGCCTCCGGTGCAATGCCGAGCGCCGAGCGTGCATCCGTACGGCTGGGCGGCGGCGGCCGGTCGAGGAGTGGATGCCCGACATAGTCCGCGGACAACCCCAGTCCCGCAAAGAACGCCGGCTCGAAGGGCAAGATCACGGCGAGCCGGTCGACGGCAGCGGCCAATTTGCGCACCCGCCCCGGACCCCATGCCCAGAGCTGCGGCGGGATGTAGTACAGCACCTTGCTCCCCGCCCGCATAGCCGCCCGTGCGGTGCGCAGATGAAATCCCGGGTAGTCGATCGGGAGGTAGAGATCCCATCGCCCCTCCCGAAACCCGGCGCGCAGGCGACGGTACAACTCGAGGTGCGCCGGAATGCGCCGGAGGATCTCGACGGCCCCCATGGCGCTCAGCCGCTCCATCGGGAAGAGAAGTTCCGCCCCGGCTGCCGCCATGCGCGGTCCGCCAACGGCATCGATCTGCGCCGCCGGCCAGCGGTCCCGGAGCGCCGCCACGACCTCGGCGCCGTGCAGGTCTCCGGATGGTTCCCCCGCGGACACCAGAATCCGGGGGGCGCGCTCTGTCATGTCGTTCGCACCACCGCACCGACGCGCAAGGCGAGATCGAGTGCCGCGCGCCCCGCCGCGCCGGTCACGCCGCTGTTCGGTTCGCCCCGGGCCGCCCGCACGAACTCCGTCAGTTCGAGCCGCAGGGCGTCGCCCTCGGGCGCCTCGAGCACAATCTCCTCCACGACCTCTTCCAGGCTGGTGCCCGTGCCCCGCTTCCAGCTCGGGCGCACCCGCAAGAACGTGGCGTGACCGGTGGAGAGGTCGAGCGTCAGATACCCGGTCTCCTGGTAGATCCGCACCCGCCGCACGCGATGGCGACCGATCCGGGACGCCGTGATGGAGGCGACCGTCCCGCCGGGGAGTTCCAACCGCGCGTTGACTATATCGAGACGTGAAGAGAGCACCGCGGCGCCGATGGCGCGTACATCTGTGACCGCGGGCGATCCCGTCAGGGCGAGGAGCAAGTCCAGGTCGTGGATCATGAGGTCGAGCACCACCGACACGTCGGTCCCGCGGGGCGAGTACGGCGCGATACGCTCGGCCTCGATGTACCGTGGATTCTCGACCGCGGGCAACGCCGCCCGCACCGCGCGGTTGTACCGCTCGATCTGCCCTACATGCAGGACCACACCGGCCTGCGCCGCCGCCGCCACGAGGGCGTCCGCCTCCGCCAGGGTCGCCGCCAGCGGCTTCTCCATCAGCACCGCGACTCCGCGTTCCAGCGCGCGCAGGCCAACCTCGGCGTGCACGGACGTTGGCACGGCGACCGACACCGCCTTCACCTGCCCGAGGAGCGTGTCGACCTCCCTCACCACCGGCGCCCCGACTTCCGCGCCAACCCGCGCGGCCGTGGCCGGGTCGGCATCGTACACTCCGACAAGCTGTACCCCGTCGAGCGTTGCCAAGTGCCGCGCGTGGTGCCGGCCGAGAGCCCCGACACCGATCACGCCGACGGGCAGCCTCGCACTCACGCGGGAACGCCCCGTCCCGAGGATTCGATGAACCCGATGAATCGTTCGATTTCCGGGAGGTCCGGCAGGTCCAGCCGAGCGCGCTCGATGGCCTGGCCGAGATTGAGGTCGGAGTTGAAGAACAGCCGATAGGCCCGCTTGAGACCGGCGATGGTCTGGGGGCTGAAACCGGCGCGCTGCAGGCCAATGGAGTTCAGACCGTAGAGCTCCATCGGATTGCCGGCCGCCTTCACATAGGGGGGCACATCCTGATTGACACGGGTGCAGCCGCTGACGAAGGCGTAGCTTCCGACGGTCACGAACTGGTGGACGGCGGCCAGGCCACTGAGATTGGCATGATCGTGAATGGTCACATGGCCGGCAATTTGGGTGGTGTTGGCGATGATGACGCGATCGCCGATGCGGCAGTCATGTGCGATGTGCACATACGACATCAGGAAACAGTTGGACCCGATCACCGTCTTGCCGGTGGCGGCTGTGCCCCGGTTCACGGTGACGTACTCGCGAATGACAGTGCCCTCCCCCACTTCCACCCAGGTGGCTTCCTCCTTGAACTTGAAATCCTGGGGCGGTCCCCCGAGGATGGAGCCCTCGCCAATGGAGACACCGGCGGCCAGACGCACGTAGCGTTGGAGCGTGGCCCGGGGGGCAATACTGCATCGGTCGCCGACCACCACATCGGGACCGATAATCGCAAATGGTCCGACCTCCACATCCTGCCCGAGCTGCGCGCCGGGATCGACCAGCGCCGTCGGGTGGATGCGGCTGGTCACCGATCCACCACCGCGGCCATCATCTCCGCTTCGACAGCCACCTTTCCGTCCACGTAGGCCACGCCCCGCATCTTGCAGGTCTTGCCGCGAAACTGCACCATCTCCAGCTCAAACCGCAGCTGGTCGCCGGGCAACACGGGCCGACGGAACTTCACCTTGTCGAGCGACATGAAGTAGATGACCTTTTCCTCGTTCATCTCCACCAACGAACCCAAGACCAACATGCCACCGACCTGGGCCATCGCCTCAATGATCAGCACGCCCGGCATGATGGGGTGGCCTGGGAAGTGGCCCTGAAAGAACGGTTCATTGATGGTGACGTTCTTGATCCCGACGATGCGCTTCCTTCCCTCGATTTCGATAATCCGGTCGACCAGCAGGAAGGGGTATCGATGGGGGATGATGTCCAGGATCCGCCCGATGTCCATGGCGATCCCGCCCTCGCGCTGCCCCGTTCGCGAGATCGCGCGCGCCAGCGCGATGTTGCCCTGGTGACTCGGTCGCGTCGCCACGATATGGGCCTGCACCCGTCCGCCGATCAACGTCAGGTCGCCAATCAGGTCCGCCGCCTTGTGTCGCACAAACTCGTCGGGCCACCGGAGGACCGTGCCCTCCACGAGCCCGGTGTCGGTCAGCACGACCGCGTTGGCAGGCGATGCCCCCTGAATGAGCCCCTTGGCCTTCAGTCCATCGACCTCGTGGACGAATCCGAAGGTCCTTGCGCCCGCCAGCTCGCGGGCAAAGACCTCGGCAGTCACCTCATAGCTGCCGGCCTGCGACCCGATCAGGGGGTGCTGAAAGTCGATGGCGACCGTGACGCGCCCCGACCCGGCGGGCGAGACCACGTAGCTGGAGCCGCCCTCCGTCACCGTGAACGGTGCGAGGACCCGGAAGACGACCGGATCGCCCTCCTGCATCCGCTCCCCGGCGCCCTGCAGGGCGTCGAACCAGGGTTTGAAGGAGCCGTCCAGCGCCGGTGGTTCCGGCCCGTCGATATCGATGTAGAGATCGTCGATACCCAGCGCACCAACCGCCGCCAGGGCGTGCTCGACCGTGTGGATGGCCTCGTCGCCATGGCCAAGTACCGTGCGACGGTCGGTCGCTTCCACCTCCTCGAGGCGCGCTGCGATTTCCGGAGTGCCGGGCAAGTCGGTGCGCCGAAAAACCACTCGCCGGCCGGCCGGCGCCGGGCGGAAGGTCACGGTCACGCTCGCGCCGGTGTGGAGGCCCGCCCCGGTCAGGGCTGCTTCCCGCTCGATTGTTCGCCTAGCCACGGTCACCTCGCTTCGACACAAGGTCTTCGAGCTGGTTGATGATCTTGGCCACCCGGTAGAGGGCGGACTGCGCACGGAGATAGTCCCGCTGACGGCGCGCAGGGCTGCCCCCCATGTCGGCGCCGGCTGGCACATCCTGACCGATGCCGGACTGGGCACTGACCCGCGCACCGTCGCCCAGGGTCACATGGCCGACGACCCCAACCTGGCCGGCGAGAATGACACCGTCGCCCAGGCGGACGCTGCCCGCCACCCCGACGCCGGCCACGATGAGACAGCCTCGGCCGGTTCGGACGTTGTGCGCAATATGAACCTGATTGTCGATCTTCGTGCCGGCGCCAATGACGGTGTCGTCCAGGCTCCCCCGGTCGATGGCCGAATGCGAGCCGACCTGCACATCGTCCTCGAGGATACATCCGCCGACGTGTCGGATCGCCCGGTGGCCGTCGGGCCCGGAGGCGAACCCGAATCCGTCGCCGCCGATGACTGCCAGCGCCTTGAGCCGCACTCGGTTCCCCAGGCGGGTCCCCTCGTGACAGACGCTGTTCGCCCCGATGTCACAGTCGTCGCCCACGATGACCCCGTCCCCCAGGACGACCCCCGGGCCAATACGGCACCGGGCGCCCAGGGAAACATCCTTTCCCAGAACCGCGTGGGCCCCGATGGACACCTCTCCCTGCCAGGTGGCTCCGGCACCGATGCAGGCCGTGGGATCCACTCCCCACGATGGCGGGCGTTCCGGGAAGAGCGCCGGCACGACCTGCAGGATGGCCTGCGCCGGATCGTCGACGATGATCCTGGTGACGGGGCCCGCGGGCTCGTCGGCGTGCTCAGCGCGGAGCAGCACCGCGCCCGCCTTTGACTGCTGAAAGGTGCCGAGGTAGCGGGGGCCGCTGAGGAACGACACCGTGCC
>SPDF01000118.1 GCA_004525055.1 Gemmatimonadales bacterium
GCCGCATCGAAGCACTGGTGGATGGCGTCTTCGCAGTCGCGATGACGCTGCTGGTGCTGCAGGTGCCGCTCCCCGAACTCCCCGAGGCGCTGACCACCGAAGGCGTCATCGCCTCTCTGACCGCTGTGCTCCCCGCGGTCGCCAGTTACACACTGAGCTTCCTGATCCTCGGTACGATCTGGATGGGACATCACGCCCAGTTCCGCTACATCCGGCGCGTCGACCGGGCATTGCTCTGGATCAATATTCTATTTCTCCTCTGCATTGCCTTCATTCCCTTCACGACCGTCTTCCTGGCCAGGTATCCGCTGCAGCCCGTCGCGCTGCTCGTGTACGGCGCGACGCTACTCTTGAGTGGAATCTTCCTCTTTGCGCACTGGGGTCACGCCGTCGGGCATGGCTGCGTCGGCGATGAGGTGACGCCGGAACTCGCCGAGTCGGTCCGCGAACGGCTGTCGATGGGGATGGTCGCCTACCTGGTGGCCACGATCGCCGGTGGCTTCGCTCCGAAGGTCGGTCTCATACTCTTTGCCGGCGTGCCGTTTCTGTACATGCTCCCGGGCCGCATCGATCCCAGCATGATCGAGGAAGCCGCGATCGAGGAGTAACTGCCAGCAGGGCCTAGGCGCTCCCCACGTCCAGCCCCGCCTCCAGCGCAAATCGCGTCAGTCCGGCCACCGTCCGGATCCGGAGCTTCCGCATCAGGCTCTCGCGGTGCGTCTCCACCGTGCGGTGGCTGATACCGAACCGCGCGGCGATCTCCTTGTTGGTCTCCCCCTTCACGATGCCGAGCAGCACGTCGCGCTCGCGCCCGGTGAGCGCGTCCAGCGCCTGCCCGCGCTGCGCCTCCTCGAGTTCGCCCCGCACCGCCGTCGTCAGCATCGCCGCGATCTTCTGGCTGTAATACGATTCCCCGGCATGGACCGCGGCAACGGCGGCGCGGAGTTCGGTGGCGGCCAGATCTTTTAGCAGATACGCGTGCGCGCCGGCCCGCACCGCCTCGAGGACATACTCCGGATTGTCATGCATGCTGAGGATGACGACGCGCACCCCCGGCAGTTCGTCGTGCAGCGCCGCCGCCACCTGCAGCCCCGTCATTCCCGGCATCGTGATGTCGAGCACGGCGACGTCGGGCACCGCCTCGCGGGCCATCGCCAGCGCCTGGTCACCGTCGGGCGCTTCGGCGACCACCTCAAACCCTGGTTCCTGGCGGAAGACGTGGCGAATCCCCTCCCGCACGATGGCGTGATCGTCCGCGATCAGGATGCGAATGGGTGTCGAGTCGTCAGTCATGCCGTTGATCCTTGCTCAGTCGTGGTGGAGTCGGCCACAGGCAGTGGCACCGTGACCAGGACGCGCACCCCAGTTCCTGCCGGGGCCTCGACCGTCACCGTCCCGCCGAGCGCCGCGATGCGCTCGCGCATGCCGGTGATGCCCATATGTCCCGGGCGTTCGATGGTGGCGGGTGTGATGCCGGCGGGAAGTCCCCCGCCGTCATCCTGTACCGTCAGGGCGAGGTGCACGTTGTCCTGTCGAATCGAGACGGCAACGGATCCGGCTTCTGCGTGGCGCGCCACATTCGAGAGGGCTTCCTGCAGCGCGCGGAAGAGCGCCAGCTCGGCGTCCTTCGAGAGCGGCGCAAACGCGGCGGGGGCATCGAGCGTCACCGCCAACCCGCTGCGTTGTGTGAACTCGGTGATCAGCGACCGGAGCGCGGGGAGGAGGCCGAGGTCGTCGAGCAGCGATGGCCGCAGCGAGTGTACCACGCTTCGGATGCCGCGGATGCCGGTGTCCACCAGCGCCAGCGCATGGTCGATCCGCGCCGCCGCCTCCCCCGGCACTTCCTCCCGCAGGACGCCCAGCTCCATCTTCACCGCCGAAAAGACCTGTGCCGTCTCGTCGTGCAGCTCCCGGCTCAGGCGGCGCCGCTCTTCCTCGTGCTGTTCGACCATCCGGGAGGAGAGGCGGGCCAGCTCCACCGTGCGCGAGTGCAAACGACGGGTCAGGTCGGCATTGGCGAGGCCGGCCCCCACCTGCTGGCCGAGCGTGACCATGAATCCCTCGTCAAGCGCAGCAAACGGGTCGCGTGCGTTGCCGGTCAGCACCAGCGCACCAGAGGCTTCCGTCCCGCGGAAGACCGGCAACACCGCCTGAAAGAGGTGCTCGCGGCCGGTGCGAGCGGTGGACGACCCCAGCTGCGGCCGGCCGGAGTCCATCGCCTGGCGCAGGGTGGCCGCAAGCTCCGGGGAGGGCGCCGCCGGCCACTCGGCACAGGCCCCCGCCCCTCGCACACACTGCACGCCATCCTCACCACGCATGTAGAGCGCGGTCCCGTTCACTGCCGGCAGCGCCAGCGGTCGTTCCAGGAGCGCGGCCAGAACGTCCTGGTCTTCTCGTCCGGCCCGTTGCAAGTCACCGGACAGGGCCTCGAGGGCGCTGAGTCCCCGGCGCAAGTCATCCAGCACCAGGAGCAGGATCCCCGTTCCCACTGCCAACTCGAAGAAGATGTCGAGGTAATAGCCCCAGGGATTCCAGGCACCCTGGGCACGGAGGATCAAGTAGTCGAGATGGTGAACGCCCCAGAGGAGAAACGCCCCCGCCAGGAGTCCCGCACCGGTGCCGCCGACCCGGTCGAAGTGCCGGAAGAACACCCACCCGGTGGCCAGCGTCGCAAACGACAGGAAGAGCACCGCCGGAAGCGCCGCCCACACGAAATGGTCCAGCCGGTAGATCGCGATGAATGACCAAACCGGCGGGAAGAGCGCGACGAGCAAGTACCGGTTCCGCCATCGCGGTTGCCGGACGAAGACCAGCGCCGCCCAGAGCAGCGCCAGGGCGGTCCATCCGGTGAAGACCTGGTGCCAGTACAGCCACTCCGGACGTGCGGTCGTCAGGAAGCTGAGGATGGCCCACATGCGGAGCACGTACATGGCCCACGCGGCAGCGAACCAGGCGAAATACGGCTTCCGGTACCGTCGGTACAGATGAAGACAGAGCGCCGTCAGCGCCGCGAGGATGACCGCCTCGAGAATGCCTGCCGCGCGTTCCAGTCCGACCGGTGGGAGAGGGAGTTGCATGCCTGCAAGATATTCGGAGGGGAGCCTCGCCGCCCTGCGGTTCGCGGGTCAGCGCGCTGGCGTATAGTTTTGACACCTCCTCTGGAAGGAGACCGCTTGGGCGCTGGACAGGGAACGACCGCCTTTGCCACAGCATACGGACGCCTCGTCGCCGCCTACCGGGCAGGTCCGGGGGCGGCTGCGGAAGCGAGCGCCCTGCTCTCGGAGGTCGTCTCCCTGGTAGCCACCGCCTCCGCAACCGTCGAGGCGGGCCTCTTTCTCTCCGGCGAGTACGACATCACGAATCTCCGGTCGCACCTGCTGCGTCGGCAGGTCGAAGTGCTCACAGTGGTGGCGGGGGCGCCCGCCGATGCGCTGGAGTCACTCGCACGCGCACTCGGTGGTGACGCCCCACTCCCGGAGCATCCGGCGCTAACCTATGAAATGGTGGCACAGATCGCTCCGATGACGCGGGCGGCCGCGCCCTCGGCGAGGACGAGCGCCGCGCCACCGCCGCTGGTCCTGATGGGTTCCCATGGCTTTGCGGACGACGATGATCGTGCCCCCTCCGCGTTCGGCGTCGAGGTGACCGCCCTGACCACGGAACTCGGTTCGGCGAGCGAGCGTGGGGCGTGGATGGAGGTACTGCACGCCGCCCAGGCGCTCGTCCGGCTCAGCAGCCGGGTCCCGGAGCAGGACCGGCGCACCGTGGCGATCACGGCCAGGCGGGCGCTCTCCCGTCCACTCCTGCTCGGAATCATCGAGCACGCGATCAGGACCCCGGAGGAACAGGCACGTGCCGCCGAGGTCCTGCAGTGGCGCGGTGGGGAAGCGGCGGACCTGATGCTGGAGGCCGTCCGGCAGACGGAATCCCCCGAGCCGCACCGATTCCTTCTCGACGCGCTGGCGCGGATGCCCGATGCCGTCCCCCTGCTGATTCCCATGCTGACCAGCCCTCGGTGGCACGAGGCGCGGCATGCCGCGGACGTGCTCGGTCGTCAGATGATTTCCGAGGCGCTCCCACCGCTGCGCGCCCTCCTCACCCACCCGGAGGCGCGCCTGCGTGGGGCGGCGCTCGACGCGCTGGCGCGCTATCCGGCACAGCACGGGTCGGAGGCATTGCGGGAGGGGTTGGCTCATCCGAGCCCGGAAACGCGGCAGGATGCGGCGGCGGCAATCGGTCGGCGCGGCGGCGGGGCCTTGGCCATGCCGCTGCTGGCCGCCATCGAGGCCGAGCGGGATCACGCCACCTGGCGGGCCATGCTCACGGCGCTCGCCCGGATCGAGGCCCCCGAGGCGGCCGCGGCGATGAGTACCCTGGCGTTGCGCAAGCGAGGGTTCCTGTCGCGCGCAGGGTTTTCGCTGGCCCAGCGACTCGAGGTGGTGGCACAACTGGCCGCCTCGCCGACCAGGGCGGCCAGGCAGGCGCTGACGCGGGTGGCGCGGGAAGCGGAGGGGGAGGTCGGTGCGGCGGCCCGAGGTGAGCTGGACCGCCGCGCCTGACCGGTGCTACATGCGGTTCACCTGCAGCTTCTCGAGATGGATGCTGAGGTTGTGATTGATCCGGACACCGACGACGCCCTCGGTGTCGACGTCGGCGGCGCTGGCTGAATAGACTTCCGTGCCGTTGGCCATGAACGACACCTTCCCGCCCTTGATCTCCACCGACAACTCATTGCTCGACAGCCCGTCCGCGTCCGCTGGCTTCACCGCGGCGTTCTCGGTCCAGCCCATGACCGCGGTGGTCTTCTCCCCCATCCGCCGTTTGATCATGAACTTCCCATCGGCCCGGATGAGGAAATAGGTGTAGGACTGGTTCGGGCCCTCCAGGTCCTGCCCGCCGAGGAAGATGCCGTAGGACTCGGGATGCGTCGGCTTGGGTGGGGTCATGTGGAGGAGCGCGACCAGTCGGGCGTTCCCGCTGATGGTATCGGCGGGCTGATAGAAGATGGCCGCCGGCCCGAGGGTGATATGCCAGCCCGGCGCCATGTCCACGAACTTGACGTTGGTCATGGCGGCGCCCTTGTCGGTCCGGGCCATCCAGCCGGTGGGTAGCGAGCCGCCGCCCGAAACTGCCTTGTCGGGATCGGCTGCATGGTCCTGGGCCATGGCGGGGGCAGACAGGGCCACGCTAAGCGCGGGGATCGCAAGAATACGTCGCATTGAAACCTCAAATGTCTGGGGGGAAGTGTATGGGTGGGCGCCGGTTGCGGGGGCCTCCCAACTGGTATAAGCTACTGCCCTGATCGTGGGATATTAACCCCGAGGAGCACCGGATGTTCAACTTCGTCGAAATGGTGTTGGCCGGCGTGGGAGCAGGGCTGATCCTGGTCGCCCTCACCTTTGTCTCCGCCCTCATCGGGGTGTTGGTCAACGCCATGATCGCGCTCTTTGCCGGCCCGGTCATCGACCAGGTGCTCGCCAGGAAGTCCGCCCGCTGATCCCATAGGGGTCGACCGCCAAATCCCGCCCTAGCCGGAATCCTTTCCTTCCCGCGTTCGTACGTGTATCCTAGACCCCGCCCCCGGGGCGGGAACTTTTTGTAACTCCAAGCCGTATAAGCATCTTCGCCATGTGAGCCAGGGTCCGGAGTTCACCGGAGTTCCCCTGCCACCGGCCTGCTCAGGGATTTGGCCTCATGTTTCTCTCAGATACATCCGTCAAGCGGCCCGTTCTCGCCACCATGATGAGCCTGGCCATTGTGCTCTTCGGGGCCATCGGCTACACCCGGCTCAGTGTCCGCGAGTACCCCGACATCGACCCCCCGATCATCTCGGTCTCCACCTTCCTCCCCGGCGCCAACCCCCGGGTCATGGAATCCGCGGTCACCGACATCCTCGAGGAAGAATTGAGCACGGTGGAAGGACTGCGGAC
>SPDF01000207.1 GCA_004525055.1 Gemmatimonadales bacterium
TCGTGGATTTCGACGAGACGTTCGAAGTGCGGGACGGCGACATCGTCTACCTCAGCGGTACCAATGAGACGATCCAGAACTACTTCCAGATGTTCCCGGAAACGCGGGAGATCCGGATCCCGACGCTGCACACCGGGCTGGTGGACGAGTCGGGCGCGGCTGCTCCGCGGACCATCGACCTCGACCTGAAGGGGTGACGACGATGCCAATGCCACGAGGCGGCCGGGTCGCCGGCGTGGTCCTGCTGTCCCTCGGTGCCTACACGGCGGATCCCGGTGCCGGCGCGCTCCGGGCCGTGCCACCGATGGACGCCGCACGCGCCGCGCATTCGGCGTCCGCGTTGACGGACGGGACCATCCTCGTGGCCGGCGGGATGGGACGCGAGGGGCAGCCGGTGGCGGGGGCGGTGCGCTTCGACCCCCGGACCGACCGCTTCACGCCGACTGGGCCGATGCAGACGCGCCGCTTCAGCCATTCCGCCACGTTGCTCCAGAACGGACGCGTGCTTCTGGCTGGCGGGTACGACGGCTCGAACGCCTACCTGTCGTCGGCGGAGATCTACGATCCCCGGACCGGCCGCTTCACGCCGACCGGCTCGCTGGGGACGCCGCGCGCCGACCATGTGGCCGTGCTCCTCATCGACGGACGCGTGCTCGTCATCGGCGGGGTCACCGCCGGCTGGGGCTTTCTCGCCAGCGCCGAACTCTACGACCCGGCGACGGGTCGCTTCGCGCCGACGGGGAGCATGGCCGTCCCCCGGGAGAGTCAGGTGGCCGTGCGGCTGGTGGATGGCACGGTGCTCGTCGTCGGGGGGCACCGCGGGCGGCAGGCGCAGATCGTCATCTACGCCAGCGCCGAGGTGTATAGCCCGGCAACAGGCAGGTTCACCACGACCGGATCGATGACCATCCCTCGTCACAAGCATGACGGCGTGCTGCTGCCCGACGGCCGAGTGCTGGTCAACGGCGGGGCCGACCAGCGGGACGACGAGGGCACCTTCAGGAGCACCGAATTCTACGACCAGCGGACCGGGCGGTTTTCCGCGGGCGGCGACATGCACCTGGCCAGGTACAAGCATCGCGGCACCTCCCTGGTCCTTCCGTCCGGGAAGATTTTGATTGCCGGCGGTGCCCCGCAGTCCGAGCTGTTCGATCCAGCCGCCCATCGCTTCGCGGTCGTGGGTGGGGACGCCAGAATGCCCGGCCAGTTCTCCGCGGCGGCGTTGCTCCCCGGCGGAGAAGCGCTGATTGCCGGCGGGTACGGGGGAGGGCAGGGGGCCACCGACCGCGCCTGGCGCTTCAGTCCCTGAGGGCCACGATTTGACATTGGCGCCGAAGGGCCCACATTCCAGCCCATACCCCCTGTTCACGGCCGCGGATCTGGGTCATGCCGGTCCGCATGACCGCGCTGGTCTTTTCGGAGAAGCGCGTCGCGGCCTGGTTGATCGACGCGATGTATCAGTTCGTGTATTTTGCAGCGATGGGTGCCATTCTCTCGCGCTGGGGTTGACCGTACACATGGACCTGGAAATCCGCATGGCCCGGCTCCGCATCGAATTCGCGGAGCAGTACCCGCCCCTCAAGCCCGGCGAATGGATGCCGGCCGCCGAGGTCGGAGCCCGCATGCTCTTCTGGCACCTCGAGCTGGCCGGCACGATTCCCCTGGGGGACCGGCTGTTGCCGGAGGAGCACTTCGAGTTTCGCGGGGGCTGGACCCGGGGTGGCGCGTCGCCGCTTCGCACCCGGGCCTATGACGCCGCCTCGGTGGAACCACGCCGGGAAGCGACCGGCTGAGCGGGCGGTGTGGCTTCGCGAGCCCGCCATTATATTGGATGGAGCCCACGTTCATTCACACCGATTCACTGAGGTCGACCCGATGTCTGAAACTCCACAGCTCACTCCCATCACCCTGGCGCGCCTGCTCGAAGAGCTGCACAGCATCAGCGACATGCGGGCCAGTGGTGAGATGAACGCCGACCAGTTCGAGGCACGGTTCGCCCGCATGATCGGGGAACTTCGCGAGCGTCGGATCGACGCGTCGCGCGCCGACATCCTTCAGGCGCTGGCGCCGCTCGCCACCGATGGCACCCTCCGGCCCGAGGAACACTACCGGCTGACCAAGAAGCTCGGGCTGGTGTGATCGAACGCCCGCTCGGCCCCGGTGCTCCACGCGTGCCCCCAGTTGGTCTCGGGGGCATGCCGCTTTCTACCACCGGCCGCCCCACCGAACCCGATGCTGTGCGCGTCATCCACGCCGCCCTCGACGGGGGCGTGCGGCTCCTCGATACGGCGGACGTCTACTGCCTCTCGGACGAGGACCTCGGGCACAACGAGCGCCTGATGGCCAAGGCGCTGCGGGAATGGAATGGGGATCGCGAGCAGGTCCTTGTGGCCACCAAGGGGGGGATGACCCGCCCCGATGGGAGTTGGGGCCGGAACGGACGACCCGAACATCTCAAGCGGGCCTGCGACCGTTCGCTCGTGGCCCTGGGGGTGGACCGGATCGACCTCTACCAGTTCCACACTCCCGACCCGAACGTCCCGTTTTCGGAGAGCGTAGGGATGCTGGCGGAGCTCCAGCAGGTCGGGAAGATCCGCTGGGTCGGACTCTCCAACGTGTCCGTCGACCAGATCAACGCCGCCCGACGCCACGTCGAGGTGGTCACGGTGCAGAACCGGCTGAATCCATTCTTCCGCGAGGCGCTCACCGAGGGCGTGGTGGAGCATTGTGAGAGCCTCGGCATCGGGTTCCTCGCGTACAGCCCCGTGGGCGGTGGCCGGCTCAACAAGAAGCTCCCGACGCACCCGGTGGTGAGTGCAATCGCCGAACGGCGCGGTGTCTCGCCGCACGGGGTCGTGCTCGCCTGGGTGCTGGAGCTGGCGTCCAACGTGATCATCATTCCCGGCGCCCGGACCGTGCCGCATGTGCTGGACAGCGTGGCGGCCGGCGAGTTGCACCTTGACCCGCAGGAGATGCGGGACCTGGATGCGGCGGAGTTTGACAGAAGCTGAAACGCGGGTGAAGGAGGAAGAGGACTTGGGACTTGGAGGGGCTGAAGGCGGGAGGAGAAAGGGAGGTGGATTGCGCAGCCGGTGACTCCCCTGTGGCCTTTCTCTTCCCGCCCCTCCGAGTCCTTCAGTCCCTTTCTCCTTCCTCTCCCCGCTTCACTTATATTCCCGCCATGGCCATTCCCTCCCGCCGCCAGACGATCACCACCCGCATCGGATCGGTGCGCGTCGGCTCCTGTCACCCAATCGTCGTGCAGTCGATGACGAACACCGATACCGCCGACGTGGTGGGCACGGTGCAGCAGGTGGCCGCGCTCGCGCGCGCGGGCAGCGAGCTGGTTCGGGTGACGGTCAACACCGAGGAAGCGGCGCGCGCCGTCCCCGAGATCGTCGAGGGACTCGACCGGATCGGGGTGAGTGTCCCGGTCATCGGCGACTTCCACTACAACGGGCACCTCCTCCTCACCAAGTACCCTGCCTGCGCCGCGGCGCTCGCCAAGTATCGCATCAACCCCGGCAACGTCGGCGGCAAACGACGCGACGAGCATTTCCGCGCCATCATCGAGGTCGCGCTGCAGCACGACCGGCCGGTCCGGATCGGGGTGAACTGGGGGTCGCTCGACCAAACGTTGCTTACCGAACTGATGGACGCGAATCACCGGCTCGCCGCGCCACGCGAGGCGCGTGCGGTCACCCTCGACGCCATGGTGGAAAGCGCCATCCGCTCGGCGGCCCTCGCCGAGGCGACCGGCATGGCCCACGACCGAATCATTCTGTCGGCCAAGGTCTCGGCGGTACAGGACCTGGTGGAGGTGTACCGTCTCCTCGCCGCGCGCGGCGACTATCCCCTGCATCTCGGCCTGACCGAGGCCGGGCTCGGCACCAAGGGGATCGTGGCGAGTACCGCGGGCCTCGCCATTCTCCTGCAGGAGGGAATCGGCGACACCATCCGCGTCTCCCTCACGCCGGCCCCCGGCGGTGATCGCACCGAAGAGGTGCAGGTGGCCCA
>SPDF01000073.1 GCA_004525055.1 Gemmatimonadales bacterium
CCGCCCCCATGAATACGCTCGGCATCGCCGGGCAGGTGGTCGGCGTCCTGCCCATGACACTGGTGGTGGCTCGGGATTCCCTCGCCGGAAAGCCGCCGTTCGCCGACCGCGCGAGCAGCAACCGGTGGGCGGACTCCATCATCGGCGAGATGTTGATGATGCGGGCTCCCGACGTGAAGTGGAAACTTCCAGCCCAGATGCGCGCGCTCGCCCGCAGCGCGCCGGGGCTCGCGGCGGATCCCGATTACCTCGGCCAGGCGGCCCTGCGCGACCCGAGGATTACGAAGGTCCCCAACCCGCTGATCTCCAACATTCGGACCCTCATGGCGATCGCGGGGGGGCGCTACGTGTTCGTGCCGGCCTCGCTCTCGTTTCAGCACGACAGCACTGGAGCCGTCGAGGCCCGGGCGAATGTCGCGGGCATCGATTCGCGGATGGGCGACGTCGTCTTCCGGAGCTACATCATCGCCTCCGGGGCAACCCCAACTGCCGCGATGGACTCCGTGATGACGATCCTCTTCCCGGCGATCACCGTCGAACCATGAGCCACGCTGTCACGTTGATTCCAGGTGACGGGATCGGTCCGGAGATCACCGCCGCCACGCTGAAGGTGCTGCAGGCGACTGGCGTGCAGTTCGACTGGGACGCACAGATCGCCGGCATGGCGGCGGTGGATCGTGCCGGCGATCCGCTCCCCGACGCAACGGTCGAGAGCATCCGCCGCACCAAGCTCGCGCTCAAGGGCCCGTTGACCACGCCGGTCGGCACCGGATTCCGCTCCGTCAACGTGGCGCTCCGGAAGGAATTTAAGCTCTACGCGAACGTGCGGCCGACCCGGAGCATCGCCGGCGTGGGGAAGTTTCCGAACGTGGATCTCGTGCTGGTGCGCGAGAACGTCGAGGGGCTCTACGTCGGCGTGGAACATTTCGTCCCGGTGGGCGACGATCCGCGGGCGGTCGCGGAGTCGATGGCCATCGTGACGCGCGGCGGGTGTGAGCGAATCATCCGCTATGCCTTCGAGTACGCGCTGCGCAAGGGCCGCAAGAAGGTCACCATCATCCATAAGGCCAACATCCTGAAGATGGTGAGTGGCCTCTTTCTCGAGGTCGGCCGGACGGTGGCGGCGGAGTACGAGGGTCGGATCGCGTTCAACGACCTGATCATCGACAACGCCGCCATGCAGATGGTGCTCCGCCCCGAGCAATTCGACGTCATGGTCACCACCAACATGTTCGGCGATATCCTGAGTGACCTGGCCGCCGGCCTGATCGGCGGGCTCGGCCTGGCGCCGGGCGGGAATATCGGTGAGCACGCCGCAGTGTTCGAGGCGGTGCACGGTAGCGCCCCCGACATCGCCGGCCAGAATGTCGCGAACCCCTCCGCGCTCATCCTCGCCGGCGCGATGATGCTCGATCATCTCGGCGAAGTCGGGGCGGGGGACAAGGTCCGGGCCGCCGTGGCCCGGGTCATCGAGCAGGACAGCGTGCGGACCCGCGATCTCGGCGGGACCGCCACGACAACGGAGTTCGGCGATGCAGTTGTCCGGCGGATCGCCTGACGTTCCCTGCCTCACTTGTGGCACGCGGGTATTCGGCCTCAAGTGGGGCACCGACTGTCCGGAGTGTCACGCCATCCGTGAGACCCGGGCCAATCGTCTTGCCGGTCGAGTGGCGCTCGTCGCCACCGCGCTCATGGCGCTCTACGTCTGGTACCGGGTGCCGGTCGAGCCGGCCCTCGGCCGCATCTACGGCGCAATCGGCGTCGCAGCAACCTATATCCTGGTCCGTCGCATCGTGAGTCGCATTGCCATGGAGTACCTTCCCCGATGACGAAACTCCTCCGGATTCCGGCAGCGACGGCGATCCTCCTGGCCGCTGCCCTCCCACTCTCCGCCCAGACCGGGCTGACCATTTACAACTCCGGCCGGGTACTCGTGCGGCGCACCCTGTCGATGGCCCTCCCGAAGGGTGCGTCGGAGCAGCGGGTCAACCTCGGTGCCCTCGACCCCGCAACGATCTTCCCCCTCGATCCGGCCGTCAGCCTGCTGGCCGCGACGTACGACGGCGGCACCGACCAGGCGAGCACACTGCGGCGCGCCGTGGGCCGGGAGCTGGTGTTTATGCGCGGGCTCGGCGCTGCAGACACGGTGCGCGCGACGCTGCTCGCGGTGGATCCGGAGCGGTATCGCTACGCCGATGGCACGATCGGCTTCCAGCCGCCCGGGATGCCGCGCTTCCCGGCGGACGTCGTCATCGTCGAGCCGATAATGACGCTCTCGCTGTCGAGCACGAAGTCATTGTCCTCGCTTGGGCTGGGATACTTCACGAACGGGGCAAGCTGGCAGGCGAGTTATCAGGTGATTCTCGGTGGCAAGGATGCACGGGTGGCAGGCAACGCGGTGGTCGAGTCGAGCACACTCAGTGTGGCCGACGCCGAGCTGCAGCTGTTGGCGGGCGACGTGGGCTTGTCGCCATCGAGCCGGCCGATGGCGCGGCGGTCTCCGGCCTCGGCAGGTGTGGCGTACGAGATGATTGTCGCTGAGGAACAGCGGATCGGTGAGGCGCACCTGTACTCCGTGCCTGGCCGGGTCACGCTCCGTCCCGGACAAACATCCCTCGTCGCGCTCTTCGAGCCGGCCAGCGCCCCTGTCTCGAAGCGGCTCGTAGTGCATTCCGGTCTCCCCTATTGGGGTGGCCTGCCGCAGTACGGCGATGAGCAGAACGCACCGGTTGCCGTGACGTACGTCGTCACCCGTGCCCTTAAGACTCCCTTCGGCGATACACCGGTGCCGGGGGGCACCGCGCGGATTTACCAGAAGGACAGCGGCGGGCGCCTCCAACTCATCGGGGAATCCTCGTTGGATCACACCGCCGCGGGGCAGCCGCTTGAACTCGAAGCCGGTACCGCCTTCGACCTGACAGCCAAGCGCACCCAGACCACTTACTCCATCGCGCGCGACAAGAACAACCGATCCACCGCAACGGCTGACTACCGCGTCACGGTAGCCAACGCGACCGATTCTTCCGCGACTGTCGACGTGTACGAGGAACGAGGGGGCGACTGGTCGGTGTTGCAGAGTTCGATTCCTGCGGGCCGCGTCTCCAGTACACGAGTGCGATTCACGGTGCTCGTACCCGCCAAGGGCGAGACGACGATCACCTACCAGATTCGGGCGTCTTGGTGAGCGAGTTCACCCTGATTCACCTCTCCGACCTGCATTTCGGTAGCCCGGTGGACCTGGCGCAGATCCGCGCCGTGGAGCGGCTGGCGCCTGAACTCGCACCGGACGCCGTCCTCGTCTCCGGCGACATCAGCCAGCGGGGTCGTCACGGTGAATACCAGCGCGGGTTGGCGTTTCTGGAGGGCATGCAGAAGACGGCCCCCACGCTGCTGGTGCCCGGCAATCATGATGTCGAGTGGTGGAAGAGCCCGTTCGGACTGTTCGGCCGACGGGTGCTGTACGATAAGTACCAGACCTACTTCGGGGAAGACCTGACGCCCGTGCTGCGGCTTCCAGGGCTGGTCGTGGCAGGTGCCCTGTCCGCTCACGGCCTTGCCGCCGGCTCGATGACCTGGAACCAGCGCGACCTGACGGTGAAGGGCCACATTCCGAAGTCCGAGACCGATCGGCTCACGAAGCTCTTTGCTGCGGAGCCGGCGGATGCCGCCAAGGTGGTGGTGATGCACCACAACGTCCTCCGTGGGGAAATCAGCGAACGGATGGGGCTGGCGCACTGGCCCAGCGCCCAGCGACGTCTCGACGCCACCGGCGCGCAGGTCGTGCTCTGTGGGCACGACCACCAGGAGGGAGCGGGCCAGCTTCCACGGGGCACCGTCGTCAGCACCGCGAGCACCCTGAGCGACCGCACCCGCGGCAAGCGCCCCTCGGTGTTCAATGTGGTGCGCCTCGACCGGGACGCGGTGCAGGTGGAGCACTGGCGCTGGGATCGGGCCGCGGATGCATTTCGGGCGTCGGATAGTCACACCTTTGCTCGAGCGGGGGAGCGCCATGGGGTTGTGGGGGCAGGCCGCGACGCCTGAGACTGCCGAGGCGGTACTCCGCCGCCGGCTGGATGCGCTGGGGATGCCGCCCTTCCGCGGATTCGCGACGCACACCAACCGGACGGTGCTGCTGAGCATTACGGCGCGGGGTGTGCTCCGCATGCACCGGGGATATGCCTGGGCGCCTGACCGGGTCCTCTCGGCGATCGTGAAGTACGTGCGGCCGGGGACGCGTCGCGCCACCCGTCGGAGTGCCGAACGCGAGTTCCTGACCTTTCCGGTCGAGGTCCACGCGCCGCCGGTCCGCCAGAGCCGTCGAGGCGTCGAGCGTCCCCGTGCGGGCGACGAGGCCATCCACGTGCGCCTCGCGGAGATGCACCGGCGCCTGAACATGCAGCACTTCGGCGGGGCGATGCCGGCCATTCGATTCCGGCTCTCGAGCCGGATGCGCACCCGGCTGGGTGAACTGGCGGTGGATGCCCGATCGGGGAAGCCGCTCGAAATAGCGCTCGGCAGGACGCACCTGAAGCATGGGTGGGCGGAAGTCGAGCAGACGGTGTTGCACGAGATGGTGCATCAGTGGCAGGCGGAGTCTGCCCTGCCAGTCGATCATGGGGCGGTATTCCGCCGGAAGGCGCGTGCGGTGGGTATCGAGCCCAGCGCGCGGCGGCACTTGGGTCATGGGGGCCCACGGCGTACGGTAGACTGACTTTCAACTGGATTACCAGAGGCGCGTACCAATGGCGAACGCATTTGTGGGAGTGGATTTCTATGACGTGGACAGCCTTCTCTCCGAGGAGGAGCGGGCGGTGCGGGACACCGTACGCGCCTGGGTGGAGGAGCACCTCATGCCGATCATCGGCGACGCCTACATCGAGGGCGAGTTCCCCAAGCAGCTGATTCCTGGCATGGCGGACTTGGGCTTCTTTGGCGCGAACCTCCCCGAGGAGTATGGCTGCGCCGGGCTGAACAACGTGTCCTACGGCCTCATCATGCAGGAGTTGGAGCGGGGCGACAGCGGGATTCGTTCCTTCGCGTCGGTGCAGGGCGCGCTGGTCATGTACCCGATCTTCGCCTTCGGGTCGGAGGAGCAGAAGAAGCACTGGCTTCCCCGACTCGCCTCCGGTGAGGAGATCGGCTGCTTCGGCCTCACCGAGCCTGATTACGGCTCCAATCCCGGCGGGATGATCACCACCGCCAAGGAGACGACGGACGGATGGCTGCTGAACGGTGCCAAGATGTGGATCACCAACGGTTCGCAGGCCACCGTCTCGATCATCTGGGCCAAGACCGGCGCCATCGACGACACGAAGTCGATCCGTGGCTTCATCGTGCCCGCCAGCACCAAGGGCTACACCGCCAAGGACCAGAAGGGGAAGCTCTCCCTCCGCGCGAGCGACACCAGCGAAATCGTGCTGCAGGACTGCCTCGTCCCGAAGGATGCGATCCTGCCGAAGTCGGGCGGCATCAAGAGCCCGCTCATGTGCCTGACCCAGGCGCGGTACGGTATCGCGTGGGGCGGCATCGGCGCGGCGATGGCCTGCTACGATGAGGCGCTGAGCTATTCCAAGGAACGCATCATGTTCGGCAAGCCGATCGGGCAGACTCAGCTTCAGCAATCGCGCCTGGCAGAGATGCTCACCGAGATCACCAAGGCGCAGTTGCTGACGCTCCAGCTTGGCCGACTCAAGGATCGCGGCACGATGACGCCCGACCAGGTCTCGCTCGCCAAGCGCAACAACATCAACATGGCCTGTGAAGCCGCGCGCGAGGCGCGCCGGCTGCTCGGCGCCAACGGCATCCTGGCGGAGTATCACTCGATGCGGCACATGGCCAATCTCGAATCGGTCTACACCTACGAGGGGACGCACGACATGCACACCCTCATCCTCGGACAGGCCGTGACAGGCCTGCCAGCGTTCTAGTTACGATTTCGCACGCGGAGAGTTGACGTGAAGATCGCCGTTTGCATCAAGCGGGTACCGGACATGGATCTGCGATTTGCCATCGGAGCCGGGGGCAAGGCGCTCGACCCCGTTGGGCTCAAGTTCGACATCGCCGATTTCGATGGGTACGCCGTGGAGGCGGGCCTGCGGCTGGTGGAGAGCCATGGTTCGGGCGAAGTAGTGGTGGTATCGATCGGCCCCACCGCCGTGCAGGAGACGCTCCGCAAGGCGCTCGGCATGGGCGCCCACCGGGCCATTCATCTCGACGCGGCAGAAGTGCCCTTTGATGGGATGTCGATCGCCACCGCACTGGCCGCCGAGCTCAAGGAGGGCGGGTACGACCTGGTGCTCTTCGGTCGGATGGCCACCGACAGCGCCAACCAGACGGTCGGGCCGATGGCGGCGCACCTGATGGGCCTGCCCTGCGTGACGGCTATTTCGAAGCTCGATATCGCCAATGGCCGCGGCACCGCCGAACGTCAGCTCGAGGGCGCCACGGAGACGATGGAATTCCCGATGCCGGCCGTCGTGACGATCGACGAGGGGCTCGGACGGCCGCGACTCCCATCCCTCAAGGGGATTATGGCTGCCAAGAAGAAGCCGCTCGAGGTCAAGCCGGCCCAGCTGGGCGCGGCCAACCTGACGGTGGATGTCATCGCCTTTCCGCCGGACCGCCCGCCGGGGCGGATCATCGGTGAGGGTGCGGACGCGGTACCGGAACTCATCCGGCTTCTCCAGACCGAAGCGAAGGTGCTCTGATGGCCAACATGTTCGCATTCGCGGAATCGCGGGCTGGCGCACTTCGGAAAGTCGCGCTCGAGACGGTCAGCGCCGCGCGCCAGGCGGCTGAGGCCACCGGTGGTGGCGAGGTACATGCCCTCTTGATTGGCGCCCCGGGGATCGGCGCCAAGGCGGAGGCGCTGGGCCGCGCCGGCGCCGATGTCGTCATCGTCGTGGAGCATGCCGGCTTCGCGCGATACAGTCCGGAAGTCTTTGCGGCGACGACGGCCGCGCAGGTGCAAAGCGGTGGGTACCGCGGCGCTTTCTTCGCCGCGTCCGCCGAGGGGCGCGACCTCGCTCCCCGCGTCGCGGTGGCCCTCGGCGTCAGCATGGCGTCGGACCTGACGGGCTTCATGTTCGAGGGCGACGCACTCATCGGGCAGCATCCGACGCATATCGGCAAGATC
>SPDF01000005.1 GCA_004525055.1 Gemmatimonadales bacterium
CAGTCGTGGTGGTCTTGCCGTGCGTCCCCGCGATCCCGACCACCGTGCCCCCCGCCACCAGTCCTGCAAGGGCTTCCTTCCGCGAAACGACCGGAATCCCCAGTTCCCGGGCCCGAGCCAACTCCGGGTGATCCACGGGGAAGGCGGCGGTATAGACCACGGCGCGCGCCCCCTCGACATGGGCTGGATCGTGGCCACTGGCAATCTCCGCCCCCAGCGCACCAACATCGGCGGCTCCCTCGGGGGCCAAATCGCAGCCGGTCACCGGCACCCCGCGTCGGCAGGCGATCAACGCCAGGGCGCTCATCCCCGCCCCGCCAATGCCGACGAAGTGCACAGGTCGCGGGTCCGAGGGGTTAAATAAGTCCATTGGAATTGAGCTAATGTAAAATCTTATCAAGAGTTGCGAAAGAGCGGGGCTAGCCCAAAAGCGTCAAAAGATGCGACACGATGTCGCTGGCGGCGGCGGGCCGAGCCCGGGTCAGGGCTGCCCGAGCCATGGCGGTCATCCGGTTTGGGTTCCCGATGAGGCCCGAAATGGCCTCCCCCAGCGACCCAGGCGTCAAATCGCGCTGAAGGAGGACGATGGAGGCTCCGGATGCCTCCAGAGCCCGGGCGTTCCCCGTCTGGTGGTCAGCCGCCGCCGTCGGAAGCGGGATCAGGATGCTCGGCAGACCCCAGGCACAGATTTCAGCGCAAGTCATCATCCCGGCCCGTCCAACCACCAGGTCCGCCACGGCAAAGGCATCGCCGATCGGGTCGAGAAAGTCGAAGACCTGGACTTCGGGAGGCCGGTGCGCCGAAGCAAACCGGGCGTGGGAACCCTTTCCGGTGGCCCAGAGCACCTGCAGTCCGGCGGCTCCACCGCCCGACACCCAACCCGCCGTGGCTTCGTTGAGGGCCACGGCACCCTGACTGCCACCCGTCACGAGCACGACCGGGCGGTCATCCGAGAGCCCGAACCGGGTGCGCGCCGCTGCCGCGCGCGAGCGATCAGGCGGGTTAATCGGGTTGCCGGTCTCGAAGACCTCGGTGTCCTTCCCCTTCGCGAGCTGGCGCGCCGCTTCAGGGGCCCCGAGGTAGATGTGGCGCGCGCGGCGGCTCACCAGCTTCGTCGCGAGGCCGGGCACTGCGTTCTGCTCCTGGATGGCGGTCGGAATACCGCGCCGCGCGGCGAGGAATACGACGGGAGCGGAGGCATATCCGCCGGTGCCCAGCACCGCCACCGGCCGCTCCTCGTCGAGGAGCCGGCCCACCGCACGCAGCAGGCCGCCCGCGACGAACGGCCAGCGCCAATTCTTCCACCACTGCCGACGGTAAAGCGGCTCCGCCGGCAAGAGTGCGTAGCGGAATTCACGGCTCGGCAGGAGCGTGCGCTCGATACCGCGCACGGCGCCCACCAGCACCGGTTCGAGGTCAGGCCGCTGGCGCCGCAATTCCGCCGCGATCGCAAGCGCCGGCATCAGGTGCCCACCCGTGCCGCCGCCGGCAATCAGGACCGTACTCATTCGGCGGCGGCTTTCCGCGCTGGACGTCCTCGCATGCGCCCGATATTGATCAAGATGCCGGTCGCCACCAGCGAAATGACGAGGCTGGACCGGCCGTAGGACATGAACGGGAGCGTGAGCCCGGTCGTCGGCATCAACGCGAGGGAGACGGCCATGTGCATCACGGCTGTGATGCCAATCATCGCGGTGATTCCCACCGCCAGAAACTGCCCGAGGGGATCTGGCGCGCTCCGCGCGATCCTCATCCCCAGCCAGAGGAAGAGCCCGAAGAGAACCACCACCAGTACGATGCCCAGGAACCCCCACTCTTCCCCAATGGTGCTGAAGATGAAGTCGGAGTAGGCAAAGGGCAGAAAGAGCTTCTGCTGGCCCTCCCCGAAGCCGACCCCGAGCACCCGCCCCGATCCGATGCCCACCAACGATTGATGAATCTGCATGCCGGCGGCGGCGGTCGCCTCACCGGGATTCAGGAAGGTAGTCAGGCGTGCGACGCGGTACTGGGCCGACTGGATCTTCTCGAACAGCAGGAGCAGCCCGCCCAACCCGAGCAGGATGAAATGCCCGATCTTCGCGCCGGCCGAGAAGAGGACGATCAGGCCGAGCAGGGTCACCAGGATCGCCATGGACAGGTTCGGCTGCCCCAGGATCAGGAGCGCCACGGTTCCGATCCCGACCAGGAACGGGAGCACTCCTTTCTTGAATTCTCGCACCTGCACGCCCTTCTTGGCAGCCAGCGCGGCGCACCAGACGATGATGGCGAGCCGGGCGATCTCGGACGGCTGGAAGTTCAGGGGCCCGATGTCGACCCAGCGGCGCGCGCCGTGGATCCTGGGGGCAATCCGTTCGGTACCCGGCAGGATCGGGATGAGTAGCAGGAGGATCGTGGCGAAGAAGAGCGGCCAGGCCAACCGGCGCCAGAGATGGTAGTCGACACGGGACACCACGCTCAGCCCCAGCAGACCCAGCATCGCGCCCACGAACTGGCGGAGGGCAAAGCCCGCGCCGCCCCCGCCCGCGGTCTGCAGGCTGAGCGCGCCGTAGGTATTCGCGATGCCGAACACCACCATCGTGACCGTCACCACCGTCAGGAGGCGCGTCTCCCATCGCAGCTCGCCAGGATGGCGCGCCGCCGGCGCGCTCACCACGACTCCACCGCCGCCCGGAACTCCGCCCCGCGTTCCTCGTAGTTCCGGAACATGTCATAGCTGGAGCAGGCGGGTGAGAGCAGGACCGCATCTCCCGGCTCGGCGAGCGCGCGGGCCGTGGCCAGTACCTCGTCCAAGGTGCCCGCACGAACCACCTTCACCGATCCGCCGAGATCGCCTTCCACCAGGGGCGCTGCCTCGCCATACGCCACGACAGCGCGACATCGTGCGGCGAGCAGTGGCGCCAGTCGCTGGTACGACTCGCCCTTGTGCCGCCCCCCGAGCAGCAGCACGTACCGGCGGTCCAGCGCATTGAGCGCCACCTCGGTTGAGGCGATGTTGGTCGCCTTGCTGTCGTTGATCCAGAGCACCCCGTCCACCTCACGGACCGGCTCCAGCCGATGCGGAAGCGCGCGGAACGACCGGAGCCCTTCCGCCACCGCCTCGAGACGGACGTCGGCCATGCGCACCGCAAGCGAGGCTGCCAGCGCGTTGGCCACGTTGTGATCGCCAAGGAGGAGGAGCTCGCGGCGCGGCAGGATCGCAACGCCGGCAAGCATCAGTTGTCCCGCCTCGCGGTCATACCAGGCCTCGGCCGACCGTCGAACCGAAAACCGCTGATGCGCGCCTGGCACGCCCCTGGCCATCCGCTGTACCTCCGGATCATCGGCGTTCGTGATCCAGGTCGAGCCGGGCGTTGCGTTGCGGAAGAGCAGCGCCTTGTCGGCGTAGTAGTCCTGGAGCGATGGGTAGCGGTCGAGGTGATCCGGGGCGAGGTTGGTCAGTACGCCGGCCGTCGGCGCGAGGCTCGGCATGTCGTGCAGCTGGAAGGAGGAGAGCTCGACCGCGAGCCACTCAGGCGGTTCCGCCTCGAGCGCGACCGCCGACAACGGCCGTCCGATGTTCCCTGCCGCCACCGCCCGAAGGCCCGCCGTCACGAGGAGGTGCGCCGTCAGGGCGGTCGTGGTCGTCTTGCCATTGGTGCCGGTGATCGCCAAGGTGCGCGACGACGTGAGACACCGGAGCCCCAGTTCCGCCTCGGCGAGCACCGGCACCCCGGCCGCACTCGCGGCTTGCAACGCCGCCGCGTCCGGGGGAACCCCCGGCGACACGATGGCGGCCACCGCGCGGCCGATGCGGTCAAGGTCGTGGCGGCCGACCTCGACCGCGACCTCTGCTGCGCGGAGGATGGCCGCCTGACCGTCGAGGGTTGGACCACTCCCCCCGTCCGACGCATAGACCGCAATCCCGTGGTGCCGCAGGAGCCTCGCCGCGGCGCCGCCACTCTTGCCAAGGCCGATGACCGCCACCTCGCGTCCGGCGCCGCGCCACTCCGAGAACATCAGCGAACCTTCACCGTGGCCAGCGCCACCAGCGCACAGAGAATGCCGAGGATCCAGAACCGGGTGACCACCGTGGTCTCGGACCAGCCATGTTTTTCGAAGTGATGATGCAGCGGCGCCATGCGGAACACCTTGTGCGCGTCGGCGTACTCGCGCCCTCGGGTTCGCTTGAACCACTTGTACACCGACGTCTGCAGCATCACCGACACTGCCTCGGCTACGAAAACGCCGCCGATGAGGACCAGCAGAAATTCCGCCTTCAACAGGATCGCCACGGTCCCGAACGCCCCACCGATGGCCAGGCTGCCCGTGTCCCCCATGAAGACTTCCGCGGGGTGGGAGTTGAACCAGAGGAACCCCAGGGCCGCCCCCATCAGGGCCGCGCAGAAGACGGCGAGCTCGCCGGCACCCGGGAGGTAGATCAGGTTCAGGTAGGAGGTGAAGTCCACCCGGCCGAACAGATAGGCAAAGGCCGCGAAGGCCGCCGCCGCGATGGCGGTAAGCCCCGTGGCCAGGCCGTCGAGACCGTCCGTCAGGTTCACCGCGTTGCTCCAGGCGGTGATCACAAACACCACGAAACCGACGAACAGCAGCGGCGCGAAGTTCACAACGAGATACTTGAAGAACGGGACCGTGGTCGCGGTCGCCGGGATGATCGTGACTGACACCACGGGGAAAAACAGCAGGTAGAGTCCGAGCACGAGCCCAAACGTGCATTGTCCCGCGAGCTTCCATTTGGCCACGAGGCCACGCGACTTGCCCTGGACGATCTTCAAGTAGTCGTCCAGGAAACCGATGGCTCCCATCCAGATGGTCGCGAGCATCGCCACCACCACCATCCGGTTATCGATACGCGCCCAGAGAAGTGTCGGCAGGATGGTCGCGAGGATGATAACCAGCCCGCCCATCGTCGGCGTGCCACGCTTGCCCTGGTGGCTGGCAGGTCCCTCGGCGCGGATGACCTGGCCGATCTTGTGGGCCCGGAGGTGCCGAATGACCGCCGGCCCCACGATGAAGGAAAGCACGAGGGCGGTCACCCCGGCGCCAGCCACGCGGAAGGCGATGTAATTGAACAGGTTGAATAAGATGAACTGCTTGCCGAGCGGGGCCAGCCAGAAGTAGAACATCGCGCCTCAGGATCCGTGGGCTGCTCGCGGGGTGAGCAGGGGAATAATACGCTCAAGGGCCACGCCGCGGGACGCCTTGAGCACCAGAAGCTCCGTCCCCTCGAGGCGTGGGGCCAGCCGGTGGCCAAGCGCCGGCACGTCGTCGGCGACAACGAGACGCTCGCCGAGCTCACCGCGCAGGGCCTCCAGCGCGGGGACAAAGTCTCCGACCGCCCCCAGCAGATCCGGCTGGAGGGCGACCAGTTCCCGGGCCACCGCCGCATGCCATGCCGCCGAATCCTCCCCCAGCTCGCGCATGGTCCCGGCGACGAAGACCAGCCGGCGCCCGGCTCGCATCGCCCGCGCCGTGGCGATCGCCGCACGGAAGGAGAGCGGATTGGCGTTGTAGCAGTCGTTGAGGATGGTCATCGAACCGGATTCGACCACCTGGCCCCGTCCACCCGGTATTTCGAGGCGTTCCAGCGCGCGCGCCACCGCGCGCGGATCGAGGCCGAGATGGATTGCGACTCCCCACGCGAGCATGGCGTTGGCCGCGAGGTGCCGGCCGGGCAAGGGCAACGTGAATCGAGCCTGGTCGGTCACGACCGTCGCCCGGCCAGCGGCATCGAGGGTCACGGACTCGGGTCGGAGTTCCGCCCCCTCGAGCCCGGCGGTGACCACGCGGCGCGCCAGCGCCCGTGCTCCGCCAGTCAGCGCGGGCGGCTCCGTTCCCACGACGGCGAGCGCAGCCCCCTCGACGAGTGACAATTTCTCGCGGAGGACCCCCTCCAGTGAGCCGAAACCCTCGAGGTGGCCCGCCGAGACGTTGGTGACCACAACCACGGTCGGCTCGATGATCTGCCGGTAGCGCCCGATTTCCCCAGGAACGCTGGCCCCCGCTTCGATCACGAGCGCCTCGGTGTCCGCGGGCGCCTCCAGGATGGTCAGCGGCACGCCGATCAGGTTGTTGAGGTTCGCGCGTGTCGCGTGGACCTTGTACCGCGTGCCGAGGGTGACGGCCACCATCTCCTTGGTGCTGGTTTTGCCGTTGGTGCCGGTGATGGCCACGACCGGCCCGGTGATTTCCCTTCGTCGCGCACGCGCCAGCCAGCCGAGCGCCTCCACCGTATCCTCGACCTCGAACAACTCCATCCCCGGGGGGGCGTGAGTCCCCGTGCGGACCACCGCCCCGAGAGCGCCTCGCGCCGCCGCCTCGTCGAGGTGCGCATGCCCATCGAATCGTTCGCCGGCGATCGCGACGAAGAGTGCCCCGGCAGGGAGAGAACGGGTATCGGTCGACACCCCCGTGTAGACCGCGCCCTCGCCCTCCCGTCCCGGCAGGCCCAAGACCCCCCGGACCGCGGCACTCGTCCAATTCATGATCGGCCTTCCAGTGCCGCCCGGACGATTGTCCGCTCATCGAAGGGAAATTTCGTCGTCCCGATGAGCTGGTAGGTCTCGTGGCCCTTCCCAGCAAGGAGGACGGTGTCGCCGGGGCCCGCATCGGCCAGGACCTCATGAATAGCCACTTCACGGTCGTTGAACCTGAGGTGGTGAGTGCCCCCCATGCCCGACTCCATGTCATCCATGATCCGCTCGGGATCCTCGGTCCGCGGGTTGTCCGGCGTAATGGCGACGAGATCTGCCCCCGCAACGGCAATCCGCGCCATCTCCGGCCGCTTCGCCCTGTCCCGATCGCCGCCGCAACCGAAGATGAGGATCAAGCGGCCCGGGGTGAGGGGACGAAGGGTGGCGAGCACGCGCGTCATCGCGTCCGGGGTATGTGCGTAGTCGCGGAGCACAACCATCGGTGCGTCTGCCAACCGCTCCATCCTCCCGGGCACCTGGGGTGCTGCGCCCAGTCGATCAACGACCTCTGACAGCGGTCGGTCCAACACCAACGCGGTGGCCGCCGCCGCCAGCGCATTGGAGACGTTGAAAGAACCCATGAGCGGGATCCGGACATCGGCCCGGCCGAACCGACCGGTGAGTTGAAAGCTTGTGCCGCCGGCCTCCAAGCACACCTTCTCAGCCCGCACCTCTGCATCCGGCGACTCACCGAACGTCACGCGGCGCGGGAAGGACGGGAGCGCGGCCCACGCCGGATCGTCGGCGTTCACGACCTCGGTGCCGGAGGGTCCGAGCAGCGCACTGAGCCGGAGCTTGGCGGCGAGATACGCCTCCATGGTGCGGTGATAGTCGAGATGCTCGTGCGTCAGGTTGGTGAAGATGCCCGCAGCGAAGCTCAGTCCGTCGAGCCGGCCCTGATCGAGGCTGTGGGAGGAGGTCTCCATCGCAATGTGCGTCATGCCCCGATCGCGAAACTCGGCGAGCGTCGCCTGCAGATCCACCGGGCCCGGCGTGGTCAGGGTCCCGGCGGTCGAGGGGACGCGCTCCCCCGCCCCATCAAACGCCCCCAACGTGCCGATGCTGCCAGCGGTCCCGGCGGTGTTGAAGAGATGCCGCACGAGTCCAGTCGTCGTCGTCTTGCCGTTGGTGCCCGTGATACCGATGAGCGTCAAGGCGGCGGCGGGCTCCCCGTACCAGGCCCGTGCTGCAACACTCGCGGCCCGCCGCCCGTCGGTCACGAGAATTTCCGGGACACCAGCGGACATGGCTCGCTCCCCCATGACCGCCACGGCGCCACGCGCCACCGCCGCCGCGGCGTAGTCGTGCCCGTCGGCGGTCGTCCCCCGTACCGCGCAGTACAACTGCCCCGGGCCGATCGATCGCGTGTCGATGCTGAGGCCGGCAAGGGCCAGTCCGGCGGCCGGTGCTGCCACCAGTAATCCCTCGCGCCGAAGCGCCGTCACCAGCTCATTCCATTCCACCATACTCACTCCACCTGCAGGCGAACGGTTGAACCCATCCGGGCGGCAGTGCCAGCTGCGGGATTCGATCCTCGAACAGTACCTGCCCCGGTTGCCGAGACTTCGAATCCCCGGCGGTGCAAGGCCACCGCGGCCGCCCGGACGCTCAAGCCGACGAGTGGGGGTACCGCGACTGTCCCGGGATCCGCACTGTCCGCCGGGAGCGGCCACGGCATCACGACGCGCGATGGCGCGGGACGCGTAATCTGTGGACGGCTCGGCGCAGCATTCGTCGCGCTGGCCGCCTGGCCGCCCAGCATCCTGGCCCGGTCGAACGACACGCGTTTCGACGCCAGCGCCTGCTCGAGCATCATCCGGACGACCGGCGCCGCAACCTCCCCGCCGAAGAACTGCCCGCCGGTCGGTCCATCGATCTTGACCACGACCACCAGCTGCGGGTCGTCCGCCGGAAACATCGAGGCGAACGACGCGATATACTCGTTCACGTATTTTCCGTTCCGGATCCGGCGGGCCGTCCCGGTCTTCCCGAGCACGCCATAGCTCCCAACTTGCGCCCTGCTGCCGGTGCCGCCGACGCTGCTGGCGCCCCGGAGGAATTCGCGGAGCTGCGCAGCGACCTCGGACGACACCGCGCGGCGCACAGGCTCGGGCTGATGCCGATAGAGAAGCGTACCATCGGGCGCGCGCACCTCACGAACCAGCGTCGGGGTGAGCAGAATCCCGTCGTTGGCGATCGCGGCGTACGCCGCGGCCAGCTGCAACACGGTCACCTCGAAGTAATACCCCATCGCGACGCTTACCCGGTCGAGTTCCGGTTGCCACCGCTCCGGTCGGTACACGATTCCGCGAGACTCGGAGGGGAGCTCGACACCGGTGGGCGCGCCAAACCCGAAATCTCGCAGTTGCTGATATTGCTCCACTGGCGTCAGCCGATCGGACAACTTCGCCATGACCACGTTGCTGGACACTTCGATGGCCTGGGCCATGGTGAGCATGCCCGGCTTGGCGTGTTCGTCGGTGATCGCCCGGGTCCGCCCATTGGAAAGCTCCATCTTCCAATGGCCACCCTCGTTGTCCACCCGGTCGCTGGTGTCCACCCGCTCGTGCGTCAGGAGCGCGGCGGCGGTGAACAGCTTCGCCGTGGAGCCCGGTTCAAACGGTTCCGTGAAGGCCATCAGGTCAGGCGCACCATTCTTCTGCGAGGCCACGGCGAGGATCTCCCCCGTGCGGGGGTCGAGGAAAAGAATATCGCCCCCCTGCGCGCTGAACTCCGCCACCGTCTCCGCCAGTGCCTGCTCGGCGATGTCCTGCAACTCGGCATCGATGGTCAGAACAACATCATTGCCGGGAATCGGGTCCTTGCGCAGCCGTCCCGGCGACTCGTAGCGCCTCCCGCGCCGGTCCTTCAGGACCACTTCCTCGCCGGGTGTGCCGGTAATCAGCCCCCCCAGTGCCCGCTCCAACCCCGACGCCGCCTCGCCATCCGGAGTCATGCGTCCGATCACGCGGCCGGCGAGCCGCTGCGAGGGATAGAACCGGAGGAAGACCCCCTCGATGTGCACCCCCTTGAACGCCCGAAGCGGCTCCACGTCCGTGGCCGTGAACGGCCCGTAGAAATACAGGTATGGCTTCCGGGCGAAGTCTCGCTTCAAGGCGGAGGCCGACACATCGAGCTGCCGGGCGGCGACACGGATCAGTGCGGTGCGCTCCTCGACCTCGTTCGGAGCGATCCCCACCCGATAGGACTCCTGCGTCACCGCCATGGACAGTCCGCCCCGGTCGTACAGGGTGCCGCGCCGCGCCTCGAGGGTCCGTAACTCGGTGCGACTCTTCGCGGCCTCGTCCGCATACGCCCCGCCCATGACCAGCTGCACCTGCGCGGCCCGTACCACGATGCCGAGCAGACTTGCCACGAGCACCACCTGAATGAGCCCGATCCTGGCGTGGATGCGCGCCATCAGCGGTCTCCCGGAAGCGGCGAGAGCGGGAGTGGGGCCTGCTCGGAATCCTTGGGGAAATGCAGATTCAGGTCCACCAGCGCCTTGTGGCCGAGGACAGGCCGGCTGGAGGCTTCCCGAATGCGCCGCTCGAGATCGGCCTGGCGGGCCTCAAGATTGGCACGCTCCTGCCGCAGTGCGGCGACGCGACGCGCCATGCGGATGCTCGCCGTCTGCCGCAGCTGAACGACCGTGGCCACGAAGAGAAAGAGCAGGAGCCAGAGCATGACCCAGTGGCGGCCCTTAAGCGTCATCGGCGACCTGGAACGCGCGGAGCCTCGCGCTCCGCGCCCGTGGGTTTGCGGCGATCTCCTCCGCGGACGGGAGGATCGACTTCCGCGGCGCCAGCTTCCCAAGCGCGCGGCCGCGGCAGGTACAGATCGGCTGGATGGTGGGACAGACGCAGGCCGCTGCCCACTCGCGGAAGGCGTGCTTTACGAGCCGATCCTCGCCTGAATGATAACTGATCACGGCGAGTCGCCCGCCCGGCGTCAGGCTGTCCCGCAGGGCGGGCAGCGCGCGCGCCAATCCCGGCAGTTCGTCGTTCACGGCGATGCGAACCGCCTGAAAGAGGCGGGCAAAATCCCCGGGACCGGACCGCGGCCCCAGGACCCGGCGAATTGCGTTGACCAAGTCGTCGCTGGTCGAGAACGGCGCCTGCACGCGCCGCTCGACGACTTCACCGGCCAGCCGCCGCGCTCTCGGTTCGTCACCGAATGTCTTAAAGATCCCCTCGAGCTCATCGGCAGGCGACTCGTTCAGCACGTCGGCCGCCGTCGGTCCGGCCCGGGACATGCGCATGTCCAGCGTCGCGCCGCGCCGGAAGGTGAAGCCGAGCGCCTCATCGTCGAGCTGACGCGACGAAACACCGAGGTCCAGCAGGATGAATTCGGGGTGGAACTCCGCGATCGCCCGGAGGGCTTCGGACGAGGCATAGGGCGCTGCGAGGAACCGGATGCCATCGGTGCCCAGGCGGGCACGTGCCCGGTCGAGCGCATCGGGATCGCGATCAATACCGAGCACCGTTGCTCCCGCGGAACGCAGCGCCGCCGCGTGACCGCCGTCCCCCAGGGTGCAGTCCACGGCGCGGCGCGCACCGGAGGCCAGCTCCAGCACAGCGTTGAGGAGGACGGGGACGTGATAATCGGTCACCGGAGGTCCTGGGAGGGAGCGTCTAAAGCGAACACCCCGTCCGCCAAGGCGAACGGGGTGCCGAGTGTTCTGGGAGCGGGGCTGACGGGGCTCGAACCCGCGACCTCCGCAGTGACAGTGCGGCACTCTAACCAAGCTGAGCTACAGCCCCCGATACCGCGCACAACAATAACCGGAGGCGCCTCCGGTTGGAAGCCCTTATTTGCAGTACGCCTTGATCATCGAGGCGACACGCGGCTTGTACTGGGCCACGTATCCGAGATAGCGGGCGACATCTTCCGGCTTGGCGGACTGGCCAAGATTGAAGGCGGTCTCGGCCTCCGTCAACAGCCCCTCTTCCTTCCGCGCCAACTCACAGGACTTGTTGGCTTCCGCGTCCTTGTCGACGTCGGGGATCTGCAGGAAGGTCGCCAAGCCAAGCACATAGTTCGCTGTCGGTGCCACCGGGCCGGCAGGATTGGTCGCCGCGACGGCACGCCGGAGGACGTCAGCCGCGAGGGGAAGGTCCTTTCCCTCAGCCTGGAGCAACGGCAATGCACCGTTGGTCAGAACGACAGCCGCCGCTTCCTTGGCCTGCTCGTCACCATTCTGGATGACAAAGTCCGCGAAGAGCAACGATTCCGCGATGCGCTTCTGAGCGACGAGCCCCTTCGCAGCCTCGAGCGCAGGGCCGACCGCGGCGGTCGGGTCGATCGCCATCAGGCGACTGGTAACGGCGACCAGGCTGTCGGTGGGGCCGGCGAGGCTGTAGGCCGTCACCAACTGCCCAAGCAGCGTGGCGTTGTCCGGGTACTTGTCGACGCCAAGGCGCGACCACTTCAGCAGCGCGGCCGTGTCCGGTTGTACCGCCGCGAAGACCGTCACCTTCAGGAAGTAGGTGGAGTCCGCCCGGTCCGGCGCCTCGGTGTAGACATGCTCCAGCGCTTCGATGGCCTGCCCGTAATCGCCGGCCGTGGCGTAGGCGTTGCCGAGGAGATCCCACAGGTCAGCGTTCGAGGGATCGAGCCGGATTCCTTCCTTGGCCACATCCACCGCTGCGTCAGGATGACCGTACTGGAGGAAGAGCTTGAACGCGGCCTCGCGCAACGGCTGGTTGGTCGGCGCCGCGAGGAGCATGCGCTGGAACGACTCGATGACCTGGGCACTGTCACCCTGCGCCTCGTACTCCTTGGCCAGGGCCGTCCACGCGGGGAGGCTCTGCGGGTCGCCCTTCACCGATGCACGGAGGCTGGCGATCACCTCGCTGGCGGGCGCCTTGCGGTCCTGGGCGAGCATGGCGAGGCAGTACTGGGCCAGACCGTTGGTCGGGAGGATCCCGATGGCCTTGCGCGCCGCATCCGCCGCCTTGTCGGGCCTGGCGGCGCGCTCATCGACGCACTGCTTTGCGTCGTCGGCCGACTTGACCGCCGGTGCAAACGCGTTCGCCACGGCTTCGCCGAACTGCTTGGACGACTGCCCCGGCGCCTGCGGGACGACGACCACGTTGCCGGCGTCATCGTTGACGCCCGCGAGGCGCGCCGTCAACGCATATACCCCGGATTCGTTCTTGCCCAGCGAGGAGGTCATCAGCACGCGGGACTGCAACTGCAGTGCGAGAACACGGGCGACAACCGGCGACAGGATGGCGTCGGCCGGGTACCCGTATTGCACAAGCGCGGCCTGCATCTGGGCGAGCGGAACGACGCGGTACGTGGAACCGGAGACCTTGTCCATGCGGCTCCGAAGCGCGTTGCCGACCTCCACAGCCAGCGTGGAGTCAGCATCGACAAAGGCGAACGGGGTTGCCACCATCAGCTTGGGGGCTGCCACCGCCGCAGAACCGAGGCGCCGGGCCCCAGAAGGAATCTGGGCCTCGGCGGTGGGGACCACCAGCACGGTGATGGCTGCGGCCAAGACAAATCGCTTCAGGCGCATTCCTGCGGCCTCCTGAGAATTCAAGACGGATGACGAACACGGTGCGGTCGGAAGGTGGGCCCCCCCGGCCGATGGGCGAAGAGGGACTCGAACCCCCGACATCCTGCGTGTAAGGCAGGCGCTCTAACCAGCTGAGCTATTCGCCCGGCTGCCGGCGCGGGCCACAGCTACAGCGCGATCCCCAATGGAAGGAGAACGCAGTAACCAAGGACCAGCAACACAGCCGCGAGACTCGTGCTCCCCGACGATAAGAGCAAGTATCCCGCCAGAAGGCATACCGCCCCTGCCCCAAGCAGGGCCAAGTTCCTAGGTCCCAGTGGGATAGCGCGTGCCTTGAGCGGCTTAGAAGTGTCGGGCATAAGCAAGTAAGGCTAGCTGGATGGCCGACGGTGGTCAAGCGCAGCGGCCTCAATTGAGGTCACTTCGGGAGGCTCCTCCGGCGGGTAGGTCCAGCCAGCATCGAGCGCCGCCCGGCGGGGAGCATCTCGACGACGGCGCACATCGTACCCCACCAGGACGAGCAGGGCCATCGCGAGCCAGATACCGGTGCCGAGCATCCAGGTCACCAGGCCGAACCGGGCCCGCACCCCCTTTCGCCACGCTTCATCGAACCGATCGAGCGAGAGCCCCGTGGTCGCGATGACGGCGTCCTCGAATCGGACGCCGGCGGTCAATTGCTGGAAGAGAGGATCCAGCGTACCCGACGGATTTCTCCGGGCCAGGTCCATGACAGCCGTTGCTGCCAGTGCGTAGGCCGCGTCAGCGGATTGCTCGGACGCGCGGAGCTCACCATCGAGGGCCTTCAGCCCAGGCACTCGGCCTCGCGCGACCGCCAGGTTGAGCCCGAGCCGGTCGAAGAGGTCCCATTGGCCACTCGCCATGGTGGCGTAGCCCTCGTCGAACCAGAGCGGAACTCTGCCCCGCACCGCCTGGTGCAACGCCAGATGCGCCAGCTCGTGGCGAAGGGTCCCCATGACATCGCCCGCATCCGCACGCAGGACGATCGTCCGGCCACCGGGGAATGCCGCGCCTGCACCCCACCCAGGCAGTCGTCCGCGGGTGACCTCGCGGAACGCCTGCGAGTCGCCGGCGATCACCAGGCGGAGTTCCCCGAGGTCCCTCAGGCCGAGCCCCGGCCAGGGCCCAGGCTGATCGGCGATCTCCGCAAGCCCCACCCCGAGCGCCGCCTCAGCCGGCCAGGCCACGACGGTCACCCGGCCGACGGTGACGGCGGTCGGCTCACCCTGCCAGAGCGCAAGCGCGAGAATCAGGCTGGCGAACGTCGCGGGATCTCTCCTCCCGAGGTGGCAACGTCAAGCAGTTCGCGGCAGCGCTTGCCCCACGGGTTGAATTTGTTGGCCTTGTGTCCCTCGGTCCACGCCTGACGCGCATCGTCCTGTCGGTCCAGGAACCAGAGGGCACGGCCCAATTCGTAGTAGGCCTCGATCAGATTGGGACCGAGTGCGAGCGCCTTGCGGAAGAACGCCTCGGCGTCCTCGAACATCTCCCGCTCCTGATACACCAGCCCCAGGTAGAAATTCGCGTAAAGGGTCGCCTTGCGGTCGTTGTCCAATCGAATGGCGCGCGAGAGGTGTTCGATTGCCTCGCCGAAGATCCCCTTCTTGAGACAGATGTACCCGACATTGATCCGCGCCAAGGCGTTCGCTGGTTCGCGCATCAGGACCTTGGAGAAGGTGCCGAGCGCCTCGTCGTATTGCTCCGCCAGCATCTGGGCCCATCCGAGGAGGGAGAGGGCCTGGATGTCATCCGGCGCGAGGGTCAGCGCCTTGTCGAGCGATTGGATGGCCGCGGGAAAATCCCCCAGGGAAATGAGGCTCCAGCCCTTCTCAATAAAGGTGGACGCACCCAGATGATCCGCCTGCAGGACTGGTCGGGCACCGGAAAACTGGGGGGCCTCTCCTCCCTCGGCGTCCGCCGCGAGCTGTTTGTATCGCTCCACCAGCTCCCGAATCTGTTCCTTGAGCGCAGTCACCTCCCCAAGGGCACCGTCGACGCGCTTGAAATAGGCCACGATGTCGCGCTTGATGATCTGGCGCTCGGCCCCGGCCGGAATCGCGTCCAGCCGAGCAGAGAGCGCGGCGTATTCGTCGCGCAGACCGGCGAGCCAGCTTTCGGTCACGAGGCGGCGGCCTCGAGCAGCAACCGTTCCTCGCTGCTGAAGAGGCGCCCCGCCTGGAGGAGGATCACGGTGCGGTCCTCCAGCGTCAGTACACCGAGGATGTACTTGGCGGCCAAACCGCGCACCATGGGGGGGGACGGGGCGATCCGGCGGCTGTCGACCCGGAGCACTTCGTGGACGCCGTCAACCACCATGCCCACCCGATGGCCGTCCATGGTCACGATCATCACCCGGGTCTCTTCGACCTGTGTGGCCGGAAGCTCCAATCGCTTCCGGAGGTCGACGACGGGCACGACGCCCTCGCCGTAGGGGAGCACCCCTTCGAGGAAATCCGGTGCGCTCGGGACAGGCGCGGGCTTCTGGTATCGAAGAATCCGGTCCACCTGAGAAATTTCCAGGGCGAATTCCTGCGTCCCACCCCGGAAGATCACCACCTGAATATCATCGCCGGTCGTCATGGACCGCTCTTCCCCCCCAGGAGTCGGACTCCCAGGGCCTTGAGGTCAAGTATCGGCACCAACGCGCCCTCGCGGCGTGCCACACCCAGCGCCCAGGGGAGCGACTGCCCCGCCGGCACGGGCACCACTTCTTCGGCGAGCACCGCCTCCGCCCCGTCCACCTCAAGGCAGACGCGCTGACGCCCCGCACGGGCGAGCACCCCCACGGCGCCAACGGTCGCCGGACACTCGCCACCCCAGAGCACCGCCGCGAGGTTGACCACGGGCACCAGCCGCTCTCGCACCGCCACCACGCCGCGCAGGGCGGCGTCGGTCGTCGGGACCGCAAAGGTTCCGGCGAGGTCGACGACTTCCAGCACCTCCGCCACATCGAGGCCAACGTCCCGACCGCCAACCTGCACGAGCAGGTATTGGCAGCTTCCCGTCGTGTTCACGCGGCATTCATCCTGGTGAGTATGGCGGAGACGCGCGCACCGACGTCCGAGACCGGCAGCACGAGGTCGGCGCCGCCCGCTGCCTGCGCCTCTTTCGGCATCCCGAAGATGGTCGAGCTCTCCTTGTCCTGCGCGATGCCCTTCCCCCCGGCATCGTGAATCTGCCGAAGCCCCTCCGCCCCGTCACGCCCCAGTCCCGTGAGTACGACGCCGATGGCGCGATTGCCGAACACCTCCGCCACCGAGCGAAAGAGGGGATCTGCCGCGGGGCGAACGCCCCAGAGCGGCGGCCCCTGATCGAGCACGAGGGACAGACCATCGACTCCCCCGGTGACTCGCATATGATAATCCCCCGGTGCGATGTAGGCGGTGTCGGAGAGCAGCGGTGCGCCCTGCTCCGCCTCCACGACGGCCAGGTCGCTCTGCGCTGACAAGCGCTCCGCCAGGCTCCTGGTAAAGCGGGGCGGCATGTGCTGGACAATCACGACCGCGGCGTGATGGCCGCGGCTAATCCGTGGCACGACCTCCGCCAAGGCACGCGGACCGCCAGTCGATGCCGCGATCGCGACGCAGAATCGGGCCCGCCCTGGGAGCGCGAAAAGTTCGGCTGGGAGCTCAGGCTGGTTGGGCCGGGCGAGCATTGGCAGCCGGTGGATGTCCGCCGCGCGGGCGGCACGCAGTCCCTCGAGGACTCGGACTGCAAACCGGTCGCGCGATGCCTCATCGCGGCCTGCCTCCTTGGCCACCAGTTCCACCGCCCCAAGCTCAAGCGCCCGGATCGCCCCGGCCGTCCCGGGACCGGCGTACGAACTGATGACGACGACCGGGCGCGGGGACTCCGACATCAGGTATCCGATGGCTCCAAGCCCGTCAAGTTCTGGCATCTCGAGGTCCATCGTGACCAGATCGGGCTGATACTCGTGCACCTTCCGCAGGGCATCGAGGCCGTTGCGCGCCGTCGTCACCACGCGGAACTCCCCGGATCCGTCGATGATCTCGGTGAGGAGGCGCCGGAACAGCGCGCTGTCATCCGTCACGAGCACGGTCGGGAGGCTAGAGATACGTCACTCCCCGGCGGACGGCGGACACCTCGATGCGACCATCGTCCGCGAAGAGCCGCACCGTTCGGCCGAAGTCGCCGCCCACCTCGCTGCCCACCAGCGGGATGGAGTGATGGGTCAACGCCGTCCGCACCGCGACGAGATTGCGTTCGCCCATCTGGATCGTCCCGAGCGGCTGCAGGTTGGCAAACATCGACGCACCGCCGGCGATCCGCGCCGTGATACGCGCGGCATCCGCCCCCCGGCCGGCCATCTCCTGGAGCAGGAGCGGAATGGCTGTCTGCGGGAACTTGCCAGGGTTCTGGTCACGCCGGCTGAGCGCCGGCGACGGGAGGAGGATATGGGCCAGCCCACCGACCTTCGCGCCGGCATCATGCAGCATCACCGCCACGCAGCTCCCCAACCCGATCGTCAGCAGCACATTCCCCGGGCCACCGACCTTGTATTCGGCCACGTGCACCAGGATCTCGCCGGTGGTCATGCCGCCCTCCGAAAGATTCGTTCACGGGCATCGACCAGGGTCAATCGCTCCCGGGCAATGCCGAGCAGCGTTTCGACCTTCCCGAGCACGAGGATCCCGCCGGGCAGGAGCGCTTCGGCGAACTGCGCGAACAGCCGCTCCTGCATGGGGCGATCGAAATAGATCACGACGTTGCGACAGAAGATGAGATCATAGGCCGCGGTGGGAATGAGTTCTCTCGTGAGGTCCAGTTTGCGGACCGTGACCATGCGGCGGACCGCAGCGCTCACCTGCCACGACTCGCCGTCGCGGGTACAGTACTTCTGGGTGATCCACTCCGGGGCCTCGAGAAACGCAGCCTGGGGATAGAGGCCCGCCTCCGCGCGTTCGAGACTACCGCGGTCGATGTCGGTGGCGGTAATTCGCACCCGTTCGGCCCAGGCGGGATGCCCTGCCGCCGCCACCGTCTCGGCACAAAGCATCGCCATGGTATACGCCTCTTCGCCGGAAGAGCATCCCGCGCTCCAGGCGGCCAGCCGCCCGTTTCGCGCCTGCAGGAGGCCGGGCAACAGGTCAGTGTGCAGCCGGTCCCACGTCTCGGGATTCCGGTAGAACCGCGTCACGTTGATGGTGAGCGCGTCCTTGAGCTTCTCCCATTCCTCCGGCTTCTGATCGAGCACCCCCATGTACTCCGCATAGGTGTGCACGCTGCAGGCTCGCATCCGCACGAGCAGCCGTCGACGGAGGCACTTGTCCTTGTAGGCATCGAGGGAGAGCCCTGCCTCACGAGACACCCTGCGCGTCAGTGCCTGGAACCCCTCTTCGTCATCCGGGATCACGCGGGCACATCCAGTATTTCGAGATTTGACCGGGCCAGCTGGTGCCCCGGATTCAGCTCGGCGGCCCGGCGCCAGCAATCGCGCGCGCGGTCGCGGTCGCGCCGCCGGAAGGCGAGGTTGCCCAGTTTGAAATACAGATCGTCACCGAGATCGGGGGACAGCTTCACGGCGCGGTCGAAGGCCGCTTGCGCGTCGTCGTAACGACCGGCACGATAGAGCAGGTCGCCCAGGTTCTTTGAGAGCTGCGGCAGGCTCGGTTCGTCGGCGAGCGCCGCTCGGAGGAGGCGCTCCGCCTCCACCAATTCACCGGTCGCCTCGAGCAGCACCGCCAGATTGTTGCGCAACACGGAGTGCTGGGGAAATGCCTTGACCCCCTCCCGCGCGACAGCGACCGCCCGGGGCATGTCCCCCGCCGCGCCGGCCGCGAGTGCTGCCGCCCAGAACCAGAGCGCGGGCACCGGCCGATTCCCGAGGAGCTCGCGGGCCTTCGTCAGCCGCCCCTCGGCCACCTCGTGATCTTCCCGCTTGAGCGCGATCACTCCCCAGAGGAGCATCGGCTGGGCGTCTTTTTGCGCGCGCGATACGGCTTCCGCGCCCGTGGCCTCGGCGTCCGCGAGCCGCCCAGCCCGCTCGAGAGCCAGCGCCAGGTTGTGCAGGCCGGCCGGTCGCGCTCCGCCCAGTTCAATTGCACTGCGGAACGCCGCGACGGCGTCCTCCCACCGCGCCTGCCGCAGGGCGATCAGCCCCAGATAGAACGGCGCATTCCCTTCCGTCGGGCGCAACTCGGCCACGCGGCGGAATTCCCGCTCGCCCTCCTCGAACATGCCGGTCTTGTAGAAGGCGACGCCCAGATTCCGGTGCTCCTCGACCCGTGCGTCGTTGACCCGCTCCGACTGCTGGGTGGCTGAAGTGCCGACGCGGCGAACGAATCCGGCCGAGAGGAGGCCGTAAATGGCCTTGCCCACCTCGAATTCCACCAACCCTGACGTGTCCACGATATCTTGGACGTCGTTTCGCCCATTGAGGAGCGTGAGGATCGCCTCCTGCTCGTCGCTGAGCCGGACGCCAGCATCGTGCAGCCGCGCCTGGTCGACCTCAAAGACGATGTCGAGTGTGGGAATCTTCTTGGCGATCAGGCTCCACTCGTCCACCCGGCGTGCACCTTCGAGCAGCAGCGATTCCGGATTGATCGACACGAGAAAGTCTTCGCGCTCCGGCCGGACGCCCGCTTCGAAGTTGAACGTTCCGCTGTTCCAGGTGAACAGGTAGTACACCGCCTCCTCGACCTGCACCCGGATGTGGTCCTCCAACTCGGCGCGGGTGATGTGGCCTAGCTCGACGAGGATCTCTCCGATCTTGCGATCCCGGTCGTCAGCCTGCTGGTCCACCGCCGCGCGGAGTTGGACGTCGGTGATCCGCCCGTTCCGAACCAGCAGGTCGCCGATCCGGTCGCGCCGGTTGACGATGGAGGCGTAGATGATCCGCCCGTCATCGAAATAGGTGTAGCCAAAGTTCTGCCGGTCAGCCACCGCAAGGCAGCCGGTCTTGCGACCGAGGGCCAGCAACTGGATCACGTCGGGAAGGCTGGCTTCCTTGAGACTGCCTTTGATGGCCATCAGCGCCATTCCTCGATCAGGCGCTCGCCAAGATCCGGCCACTCCCAGACCCCCTTCTCGGG